>CAMDBP010000054.1 GCA_945889315.1 Chitinophaga pinensis | reverse complement strand
TAATAGGAGGTAGGACAGTTGTTAGGGGCATTATTTATAATATGCTCTATGATGTAGGTTCCGCCTTTGGTAAATATTAGGGTATCTTGGCGTTTGTTACTATTGTAGTTACCACTGAACTTAAATTTAGCAATCTTACGATCAGTGACAATATTATAACTTGCATCTAGTATATTCCACGTATATCCTGGCGTTCCTCTAAATCCAGTTACCGGATTACTTTTTACGGCGTACACACCACAAGGAAGAGTATCTCTAGTTCTTGTTGCTTTGGCTCTAAATTTCACGGTTACACGGAATGCACGTACAGCAACAGCATTTAACGGACAGGAGTTATCGCGCGCAGTAACGGTAAAGTTATAGGGTAGATCACTTGCGGTACCTGCTCCGGGTGTCCAACAGAATTGTCCTGTTTGATGAAGTCCCGTTGGATTTAGTATGGTAAAACTGGCTCCAGGAATACCTGCATTCCAAGTTGTTTTTACCGTATCGGCAGGTGGCGCCGAAGCAGGTGGTGGTGGCTGAAAGGTGATATCATTGGTGGTTACGTTAAAACATAACTGAGAACCTTCGCAAACGCTGTATGAATAAGGTCCATTTACGATAGGAGGGTTGTTATCTGGGCATGTTTTTACAATGAACTGTACATCACGTTGCGTCCGTCCAATAACCCTGTATATACCTGCGGTGTCCTTTCGCCATTCGGTAACATTTATAACGGCAACGGTTACCTCAGAACAATTGACCGGTGTAAAAATAATATCACCTGTTTGTGCATTGAGGAATAGTCCTATAGGAGGATTACTAGTGGGAATGGGGTTGTTAGGTTGTATAGGATTTCGAGGGTCATAAGCACTGAAGGCGTAGTTATAAGCCCAGTTTCCGCCGTATCCTATATTAGAAGTAGCAGCACTTCTTGGATGTCCCCATGAGTATGAAAGTGAATCATTGTCAATATTATCGATCGCACCATTATTGAAAAAGAAAGGCTGATTACAACAAAGAATTGCGATTGGCTCCGAAGTAAGCGTTGGTGAATTATTGCAAGGAGCTTTTTTCAAATCTAGTTCGGCATCTGTCCATAAATTCTGATTTGCAGCACCGGTTGTAATTGAGCTGTTACGCGCATATCCCACAGAACCGAATGTTATTTTACCAGTACAATTTTTTAATGCACTCAAAGGAGAAGTATTAAAATTTAACGTTCCTCTGTACGTATGTTCTTCCACACCTTCTCCTGTACCATATGTATTTTGGGGTACACAACCACCGGTTGCCGTAGCGCAAATAGGAGTGATTTCCCTAATACTTATAAGGGTTAGGGTTACGTTTTGAGAACCTCCGTTTGAGCATCTTACTACAAGAGGACTGTTACTAAGATTAACACCTCTACAGTCTCTGTACCATTTTAGGGTAACTTCAAACTTGAAAGAATCAATACACTTGTAGGTTATATCTGCACCCATGTAGTGTGTTGCTTCTGCTTTTTGACTTAACAATGTAAAGGGAAGAATGAAAAATAGAGCTAAAATGCTCTTTTTGAGTAGTTTAAACATATTGTTATGAATTGTATGTGTTTTGTTTTTTTTTGCCAACGCAAAATAAAGAAAATTTAATTCTTTTCCAAAAAAGTAAGTAGTTGGTATTTGTCTTTGCATGTATTTTAATTTCGTTTTTTGGTAGTTAATTTTAGAATAGTGGCTTTAGTCATCTGAGTTGTTGATTTAATAAGCCTATTAATTTTTGGGATAGCTGTTATTTTGAAAACGGTATTTTTGTGATTTTCGATTTCGACTATGTTTTAATTTAGACATCTTCTTTCCCACATTTTTTTGAATTTTATTCTTTTCTTTTGACCCATTTGTTTTTTGAGCGACGGAAATAGTTTCAGAGGTTGCCTCCTCATCTGATTTGGGGAGTAGTGTAGCCTTATTTTCACTGCTTGCATGTTGCTTGCCTATGATGTTAGGTGTGGTAATGCTTGATTTATCAACATCTATCTCGCCTTTGGTGGTGAAAATTCTAATTGTAGAAGGATCAATATTTTGGTCTTTTCTCTGTAATTCAGTGAATTTATCCGCTAATTTTTGATTAACAATGTGAGGTGCAGTGTTATCCTGACTTGAAGATGGGTTCTGAACTTTTGAAGAATGTGATTCTGAATTAAATGGTTTTTTTTCTGAATAAGTCACATTTAAGTTCGTATTTATGTTAGCCGTTGATGTCTCAGGTTGCTCCTCTCTCGTTCTTTCATTGTCTTCACTTACCTGACTATTCAGCGTGCTTTCAGGCATTAATGACTCAGTTTGGTGGAGTGGCTGTTGAGTAACGGTCTTTTTTTCTACTCTTAGTATGTAGGTAACAGAAGTGATAATTACTAGCGAAATCAAACCAGCAGTGGCCCAATACCAATGGACGTGCTTGTTCGTAGCCCTTTTTAATTGAATAGTCTCAAATAAATCGCCGCGAGGCGTTGATTCGTAATCCGTTAACTTTTCCTTAAAGATATTTTCGATCTTGTTGTTCATGTTCTCTTTATGCCGTACTTGGCAAGTAATTTTATTAAATGTTGCTTTGCTCTGCTGTATTGAGTTCGGGATGTTACCTCAGACATTCCCATAATATCACTTATTTCTTTGTGTGTATAGCCTTCTATAGCGTACAGGTTAAAAACAGCTCGATAACCTGCAGGTAATTCTTGTAAGATTTTCAGCAAACTCTCGGTTTCCATATTACTTATTGCTTCTGCATCAAGACTTTGTTCTGAAGTATTTTCTAGGTTGCCTGGTTCAAACTTTGCAATTCGTTTATCGTTACTTTTGAGGGCAGTAAAAACCACGATTTTTCTTATCCATCCTTCAAAAGAGCCTTCACCCTTAAAGGTGCTTATTTTGTCAAATATTTTTATAAAAGCATCTTGAAGTACATCTTCTGCTTCCATTCTGCTGTTGCAATATCGTAAACTAACACCCATCATTTTAGGAGAAAATTTTTCATATAGTCTTTGTTGACAAAATACGTCGTTCCCAATACATCCTTCAATAAGATCCTTTTCATTCAATTGGTTAACTTTTGTAAAATGATTTTTTTTGTTCAATGGGTAGACTCCTTGCGATGCAAATATGTTGCATTCGTCTTGATATTTTTTTTATTCAAATCAGTTTATTCTAAATTAGTTGATGTCAATGGCTAATGGATGCTACAAAAAAAGATGCATTTTTGCGCCGAAATGCAACTATTTACTAAAGATCAGCTAAAGAAAATAGCTGTTAATGTTTTTATCGCGATGGGGTGTGATCAGCTTGATGCAGAAACGGCAGCAGATGTTTTGGTGAGTGCTGATATTAGGGGAATTGATAGCCACGGGGTTTCTCGTCTTTCTGGATATGTTTCGCTTTGGGAAGCCGGACGAATCAATATGTCACCCAAAGTCGAAATTATTCGTGAGCATAAGTCTACCTTTACCATAGACGGGGACGGAGGTTTAGGTTTAATAGTTGCACCCAAGGCTATGAACATAGCTATTGAAAGAGCTAAAATATATGGTAGTGGATGGGGTGCAATTAGCAATAGTAACCATTTTGGGATCGCAGGGTACCATGCAATGATGGCTCTCCCTCACGACATGATTGGAATGGCGATGACCAATGCAACACCTTTTATACCGCCTACCCATAGCAAACAAGCGATGTTGGGTACAAACCCGATTGCATACGCCTTTCCTACCCTAAAACAAAAGCCTCTTGTAATAGATTTAGCAACAGCCTCTGTGGCCCGTGGTAAAATCGAGATTGCCAAGAGAGAAAATAAAGAAATACCGCTCGGATGGATGGTAGATAAGCATGGGAATCCGAGTCAAAATATTGATGAATTACTAGACGGAGGAATGCTTACCCCCTTGGGTAGTTTGGAAGAATTAGGAAGTCACAAAGGATATGCCTTAGGAAGTTTAGTGGATATATTGACGGGTGTACTTTCGGGCGCTAACTATGGCAAATGGGTTCCTCCTTTTGTGCCTTTTCTACCTTTACTACCTGACTTGCCCGGTAAAGGATTAGGGCATTTTTTAGGTGCCATGGAAATTGAAGGCTTCAGACCTGCAGCAGATTTTAAGGCTAGCATGGATCATTGGATACAATCCTTTAAAAGCGCGGAGAGGATAGATGAGTCTCAAGAAGTTTTTGTGCCAGGAGAAAAAGAATTCTTAATGGAAGAAGAACGAATGATAAGAGGTATTCCGCTAAACGACAAAGTTGTTCAGGATTTAGAGATGTTATGTGAGAAAATGGCAATTAGCTGATAATCTCTTATTTAGATACTTTTCAAGAAGTCACTTTTAAGACGGTAACTAGCATTATCGAGAAGGTACATGTGGTTTTTAGTCCTTATGCTAAATTAAATGAGGGTTTATTTATACTTTCGGATGGGAAGGTATTAAGCTACAAAATGGATCAAGAAGATTTTAGTATTTACTATGACTTCTTAAATTATGCCTCCACATTTTGCCTATAAAAAAGGGTAAGTTACGAAATTACATAGCATATCTGCAGCTTAGCCTTTTTTATTTAGGCATACTAAGCATGTTGTTTTATACTTTTTGGATCATCTTAATTACGAGTTTCTTTGCTCTATGTTTAGGCACTATACAAGTCTTTTACATATATTCGCCTTTCAAAATTTAAAAATAAAAGCATGATTAAAATATTTTTAGTAACGGCATTGATTAGTTTTTCGAATCTCGTAATTGCCCAAGAATTACCACACGAGAGTCAAGAAAGAGAGAGAAGACAAGAACAACAAGCTCTGCCAAATCATATCGATCCTAATGTGTTTGCAGACCTCAAAGTATTAACATATGATGCTAGCTCCATAAATGAGTTAACTGTGAAGCAAAAAGAACTTGTTTATTATTTAAGTCAAGCAGCCTTAAGTGGACGTGAAATTATTTATGCGCAAAACTATAAGCATAATATATTGATAAAAAGGACTTTAGAAGAGCTTTATGCAAAGTTTAAGGGTGACAAAGTAGGCGGAGAATGGATGCTTTTTGATACCTACGTGAAACGTTTTTGGTTCAGCAATGGTATTCACCACCACTATGCAGAGAAAAAGTTTGCACCTGAATTCCCGCAGGAATTTCTGAGACATATGATTAATGAAACTCCCAATCTAAACTTACCTAAAGAAAAAGGAGAAACGGATGAGCAATTCATCGAACGAATAGTTACTATTCTTTTTGATGAGAATTTAGACGCCAAAAAAGTAGTTAAAGATAAAGGAGTAGACAAAGTAGCTTTGTCTGCTAATAATTACTATGGAGAAGGTGTTACTGAAGAAGAGGCCATAGCTCATTATGCTAAAATGGGTAAGCCAGGAGAGAAAACACCTGTTGAATATGGACTTAACTCGAGATTAGTGAAGAAGAACGGTAAACTAGTAGATCTAGTTTATAAATCAGGAGGACTTTATGGTACGGCAATGGATCAAATGATATTTTGGCTGAAAAAAGCCAAAGACGTGGCAGAAAATCCTGCGCAAGCCAAACACATAGGGATGCTCATAGAGTATTTTAAAACGGGAGATCTTAAGCAATGGGATGCAACTAATATCAATTGGGTGAATAGTACGGAAGGTGACATTGATTTTATATTAGGCTTTATTGAAGTGTATGGAGATGCAATAGGTTATAAAGGTGCTTTTGAAGGAGTAATACAAGTCAATGATAAAGAAGCTTCCAAAAGAATGGAAGTGCTAAGTAAAAACGCACAGTATTTTGAGGACAATAGCTCTATCATGCCAGAGCACAAAAAAAAGAATGTGGTGGGCGTAAGTTACCGTGTAATAAATGCAGCGATGGAGTCTGGTGACGCTGCTCCTGCTACTCCAATCGGGGTTAACCTGCCCAATAGTAATTGGATACGCAGTACACATGGTAGTAAATCCATAAGCTTAGGTAATATAGTTGAAGCATACGATGCTGCTGGAGGAAGTAGCTCACTTAATGAGTTTTATTATGATCAAGCTACACGTGATAGAATCGTAGCTCACGGAAAACTAGGAAGCAAAATGCATACTGCAATGCATGAAGTAATAGGGCATGCAAGTGGTACGATAAATGATGGAGTTGGAACTCCTAAAGAAACCCTCAAAAACTATAGCAACACACTAGAAGAGGCCCGTGCTGACCTTGTAGCTCTTTATTATATTTATGATTCTAAAGTAGTAAAACTAGGTCTTATCCCTAGCTTAGAGGTAGGTATGACAGAGTTTGATACATATATAGCCAACGGTATGATGCTTCAATTGAGCAGATTAGATTTAGGTGAAAATATTGAAGAAGATCATATGCGAAATCGTCAATTGAATGCTTCTTGGGCATACGAAAAAGGATTGAAAGACAATGTGATTGAGAAAAAAGTAATAGAAGGTAAAACGTACTTTGTGATAAATGACTACGCTAAGTTACGTGTTATCTTTGGTGATTTACTCAAAGAGATACAACGAATTAAATCAGAAGGTGACTATGCTGCAGCAGAAGCGCTTGTTGAAGGATATGGGGTAAAAGTAGATCAAGTGTTACATCAAGAAGTGATCAAGAGATATGAGAGCTTAAAACTAGCTCCATATTCTGGTTTTGTGCAACCTAAATTGGTTCCTCAGTTTGATGCTTCTGGAAAGTTCACAGACTTAAAAGTAGAAAAAGAAGGCTATGTAGAGCAAATGCTCAGATTTGGAAAGGAATATCCTTTTGTTCAAGTTGGAGAATAAATCTAAACGATAAAAAACAGAGGATTAGTAAGGAACTAAAACCTCATTACTCCTCTGTTTTTTTATATTTATGAAGAATAAATTTATTAAAATACTAATACTTTTACTGTTTGTTGGAGGCTTCGTTGGATCCGCAATATGGATGTTTAAAACCTATGTTAAACCCAATAGTCCATACAATACAGAGGTTAAGTTGAGAGGTCAGGAATAATGAATTCATGGAAGTTTTTCCTTGAAGCTGAATACAGGAAACCGTATTTTAAAAGCCTAAGTACATTTCTAGGGGCCAGAAGTGCAGAAGGCGTTGTCATTTATCCACCAAATGACGAAATTTTCAACGCTTTTGAGTTGACTCCTTTTGAAATAATAAAAGTAGTAATCTTAGGACAAGACCCCTATCATGGCGAGGGACAAGCCCATGTTCTATGTTTTTCGGTACGTGAAGGATGTAAAATTCCACCTTCGCTTCGAAATATTTTTAAGGAACTACATTCAGATTTGGGTTTGTCAATACCTACCAATGGTAATCTTACCAAATGGGCACAAAACGGTGTTTTTTTGCTCAATACTATTCTTACTGTGGAGCAAAAAAATCCTGGTGCACATAAACAAAAAGGTTGGGAGACGTTTACCACTGCTGCAATTCAACATATCTCAAGACATCAAGAAAAAGTAGTTTTTATACTCTGGGGCGCATTTGCTCAAAGTAAAAAAGCCTTAATAGACGTAGACAAACACCTGGTGCTAGAAGCCCCACATCCTGCTGCTGAGGTTTATGCCGGTGGTAAAGCAGGTTTTTTTTGCAGCAAGCCTTTCAGTAAAGCAAACGATTATTTAGGTGAGAATGCGGTAGATTGGCAGTTATAGCTATTCTACTATTTCTACCTTGGTTAAGAAATACTTGGTGTCTCCTAAAAAAGGAATAGTAAAGAACTTCTCATCGTAGTATAAGCGCACCATCGACTCATTGGCCTGTTTTATTTGCTCGAGTAATTCAGTATCCTCATGTTTCACCGAGAATTCCCATATACTACTTGTTATATCTCCTTCTCCTTCGCTAAATCCTCCAGTATTGAGTTGTCCCTCGTTCGTTTTAAATATATAGCCTTTCTCTGAAATTTTGATGATTCGACCAACGCGATAGCCGCTACTATAGTTTGCATAAAAGGCAAATAAAGTAAGTAGAATAGTACCTGAAATTAAGATACCTATTATCCATAGTACTAATTTTTTTAGAAAAATCATATAATTGTTAAGTTGGTTGCAAAGCTATTTCATTATACCATTGTCTCTCAAAGCAACGCACAAATTCGTCTGAGAAGGATGCGATATCTGTTTTGCCTATTTCTTTGGAGATCGAAGTAACTTCTTTGTCGGTGATGCCGCAAGGCACAATATGTTGAAAGTAGGAAAGGTCTGTATGTATATTAAGTGCAAATCCATGCATGCTTATGCCGTTTTTTACACGAATCCCTATAGCACCAATTTTCCGTTTTACCTCGCCTTCAGCACCAACCCAAATTCCTGTTAATCCCTCGATTTGATAGGCATGTATATTGAACTTTTGCAAAGCTTGTATAATGGATGCTTCTATGCTTTCAACATACTTCTTTACTCCAATACCATGCTTGCGCAGGTTCATAATGGGATATCCTACCAATTGTCCTGGGCCGTGATATGTAATGTCTCCACCTCGGTCAGTCTCAAATGTTTCTGCCTGCAGATGATTTAAAAAATCGGTATTAATCAGAAGGTTAGCTCTATCGGCGCTTTTGCCAAAGGTATAAACATGCGGGTGTTCACATAAAATTAATGTATCTACACCTCCTGATGCCACTTTTGTATGTACTATTTCTTGTATTGATAGCGCATCGGCATAGGCTGTAAGACCTATATTTTCGACATGTAAATTAGATTCTTTCACCGCTGCTCTATACTTTTTTTGTGCGCGTTTTAACAAACATACCAAGCAAGAAAAATAGGCCTATAAAACTCCCAAATCTTCCGATATAGTCTCCATGCCTTGCAAAGAATGTAAGGTTGCTAAACGGATTAGCTTGCACTGAGAGTACCGCAGGTTCCCACCATTCAGTATGTTCTTGTATGCGACCTAATTTATCAATACGGCAGCTTATCCCTGTATTTGCACTACGTAATACTTCTCTTCGATTCTCGATAGCGCGCAGGCAAGCATAGTACATGTGCTGCTTGTATCCGTCGGTATTTCTCCACCAGCCGTCGTTGGTGATAACTACCAGTATTTCAGCGCCCTTTCGGGTAAATCCTGCAACAAAACCAGGAAAAACACTTTCGTAACATATCAATGGAGCAATGTCTGGTTTATTACCTGCCTTAAAAGCCTTTGGTTCTGGATCTACACCTAAACTTCCCGTTATACCGCCTAGGTCAAGTGCCAGACCGTTTAAGAACTGGAATAGTTTAGGGTAGGGCATGCGTTCAGCACCGGGCACTAGTTTAGATTTATGGTAAAAGTCTAATTTGCCAGCACTGTCCACTTCCATGGCGGTATTATAACTTTCATAAAATTGACCGCTACTTTCTCGTGCGGTAGCTTGCATTTTTTCTCCGGGTTCATACCAATTATGGGTAGATATTCCCGTAATGAGGTGAATCTGTGGATGCTTTTTAGTGAAATTTTGGAGGATGTCTATACTTTGAAAACGTGTGGCGTTATCTTCATCCACATACTCTACTACTGCGGTTTCAGGTAGGATAACGTAGCTCGTTTTAGGCGTAATGGCTTTTTCGACCATCGATAGCATGACGTTTAGATTTTTGACTTCTTCGCCAGGTACAAATTTAAAATATGGATCTATATTGGGTTGAACCAACAAGGCTTCTGGTTGGTCAAATCGCTTATTTGCATCTAAAGAATAATCCAAATCGCTGGCAAAATAAAAGGGAATGGAAATAAACATAGGTATGAATACTACCAATGATGGCGTAATCCATTTTGTCCATTTTTCTTTTTGTAAGGCTAAGTAAAAAGAAATATTAGCAGCCAATACCCAAATACTTCCGCCTAACGTGCCCGTAACTTCATACCATTGAACGACAGCATTATGTTTTGCAAATATGTTTCCTAAAGTAAACCATGGCCATGTTATTTCCCAGGTTAGGTGTAGGTATTCAAATGATATCCAGAGGCTAGCGAGTACCCACATTGCTTTATTATCTCCAAATATTTTTCGCGCTTTTCGGTAACCCCACCAAGGCAGGTACATTAACCACGAGTTGGCTGCAAGCATAAATAGACTCGAATAAAAATCAGCGTATCCTACCCACCAGGATACCACAATATTCCAAAAAAGAAGTGATGCGTAAATTAGCCAACCGCTTCTTTTAATGCCATTAGTCTCTTTTTCAAGAATTAATAACGGAACAAAAGCCAAAAAACTCAGAAAGAAAAAATCTCGTGGAGGCCACGCTAGCCAGAAAAATAGTCCTGGAAGCAGCGTTAAAATGGCCAGGTGAATTTTTTTATTTTGTATCATTTCCAGCCACAAGTAATACAAATTCTCCTCTTGGCTCGTTCGTTTCGAAATGAGCTAAAACTTCAGCAACGGTTCCCCTAACGTGCTCTTCAAATTTTTTGGTTAATTCTCTACCGATACACACTTTTCGGTTATCACCTAACAGCTCTTTCATAAGTGCGAGTGTCTTTACAAGACGATGTGGGCTTTCATAAAAAATGGTGGTTCGTTTTTCTTCTAGTAAACTCAAAATTTTAGTTTGTTTTCCTTTCTTATGAGGCAAAAACCCTTCATAAACAAAAGTGTCGCAAGGAAGTCCGGAGTTTACTAAAGCGACAATTGCAGCTACGGCACCCGGCAGGGTTATTACGGTTATCTCGTTTGCAATGGCCTCCCGAATGAGTAGGTAGCCAGGGTCAGATATACCCGGCATTCCAGCATCACTGCACAGGGCAAAATGCTCACCATCTTGTAGTTTTTTGATCACCACTTGTACGTTTTTATGCTCGTTATGCTGATGAAATGGAATAAGTTTTTTTTCTACTTCGTAATGGTCTATCAGTTTTTTGGTTTGACGGGTGTCTTCACAAAGTATTGCATCCACCTCTTTAAGTACTTCAATAGCTCTGTACGTGATATCGCCCAAATTGCCAATAGGCGTGGGTATTATGTATAATTTTCCGCTGCTCAACTGTTTGCAAAAATAGCGATTATTATATGTCCCCAAGAATAGGATAATGTTATATCATTTTGTTGTTATACTTTTAATTTCACCTATCCAATTTCAATGTAGTTTTTGAGCTAATTGGCTACATGAGCCTACACGAAGTGTCACTTTGCCGTGTTAAAAATAGTTGATAATCGATAGGATTAAATAATGCCAATTCAATTTTATTTATAACCTTTGCCTAAGGATTTAATGTATAACTATTTATTTCTACTAAGCATATTTTTTATGTCATTTCATGCGCAGCAACAAGAAAGTTTCAAGGAAAGCCAACTTAAACATAGCCGAGTTTTTGAAGCGTATAGAGATAAAGGTGTCGCAGCGATGGCAAAACTAAAAGCAGTTGGTATAAATCCCGCACATTGCAACGTTTTGATTCGAGGTTTTAAGTTTGAGGAAGATCTTGAGGTTTGGGCAAAAAATTCGGAGGATAGTTTGTTTTCGCTGGTTACGACCTATAAATTTTGTGAAAATATAGGTGAACTAGGTCCTAAGCGAAGAGAGGGCGATAAGCAGATACCAGAAGGGATATATACTCTTTCTAAGTTTAATCCTATGAGTGATTTTTTCTTGTCGTTAAAGGTAGATTATCCCAACAAGAGTGATCTATTTTTTGCAGACACTGCATCACCAGGTGGTATGATTTTTATACACGGAGGCTGCAAAACAGTGGGTTGTATTCCGATTACAGATGAATGGATAAAAGAACTTTATGTTTTTTGTGTAGAGGCTAGAAATGGTGGCCAGGTTGATATTCCGATTCACATCTATCCAGCAAGGCTTTCGGATGAAAACTATGTACTACTCAAAAAGCAATACAAAGACGAATCGCTCCATAAATTCTGGGGTCAACTGAAATTGGGGTATGATTTATTTGAAGAAAATAAAAGCCTTCCTAGCATGTCAATCGGTGATTCTGGCGAGTATTTTTTCTCTATAAAGTAATCGTATTTCAGCTTTTACCTTAAGTAATGGACAACTTAAGGCCTATATCCGCTTTTTTGAAAAATAGCTTGATGGTTTTTGTCCGCTAGCAATTGATAAATCGTGATGTTTGGATTTTTGTCCATATACGCACGTACGATTTGCCATCCTAACCAGGCTCCAGTGCGTGGTGCACTCTCGTTGCCAAATGGAGTAGTAAAAGGCCCATCATTGAAATAGTGCTTTTGAAATTCGTTTTTATTAGAGTTAAAAATCACTTCCTTCTCAATTAAGTAAGACCACATGTTGCTTTCTTGCTCAATCACCCAAGATTGTTGCTGTGCAGTGTAGTTTATTTTTAAGGAATCCTCCGCGTCTGGAAGCAATAGGTCAAGTAGGTATAATCTTTTACCTTCATAAATTGCTTGATCCATAAACCTAGCGCCATTAAACTCTTCAAGCTTTGAGTCAACATACGTTTGAACGCAATTAGCCACTATACGATAGGGCTCAAACTTACGCACGCGGTAGGCGGGAAAATTCTCTGGATTTATAATTTTATATACCTCAAAATCGGCCCCGAGATACATGTCTAGACCCACTCCAAACTCTTTTTGCTCCTGTAAATAGACACTTCCATATTGAAAAGTGGAAATAAACGTAGTGACTTTTTTAATAGTGTCTTCGGGAAAATACAATGCGATATACTTACTTGCTTCTTGCAATTCTTCGCGATAAGGTTCAAAATCACCAAACTTCTCTTGTGTTATTTTATACAAAGAATCCATGTCGCGGTGTGCTATGTATCTATACAATTCAACGGACACATCATCAGGTGTGCTATTGATTCCTTTTACCATGCCTCCCAATATATTGGTTACGTATATATCGTAAAAATCAGGATATTTTTTAGATAGCAATTTAAGTTGTTCCACGCTCTTACAAGAAAATAAATCTTGCTCAAAACGACTTACTTCCATCTCTATCAAAATGTCTGATGTATCTTTAACATGCTTATTTTGAGTACATCCAGTAAATGATGCAGCTGCCGAAAAAATTAAAACAATGTGTAGAAGTATTCCTTTTTTAAACATAATATTTGCAAATAGATCAATTAATAATATCAGTATGAAAAACGTTACAATACTAAC
>CAMDBP010000053.1 GCA_945889315.1 Chitinophaga pinensis | reverse complement strand
GGTCATTGCAGCTGTATTTATAATACAATCTGGAGCATGTTGTGCGATAACCTGTTGTACTTCTTTTTCATTGGTGATGTCTAGACTGGTATAGGTATACCCTTCCTTGCGCGGATATCTGTTTTCACCGCGAGCGGTGGCAATGAGTTCTATATCTTCTATAGTTAGGTATAGATCCAATAGTTTTTGGCCTAGCAATCCATTGCTTCCCGTTATAAGTACTTTTTTCATTTGATCTTTAAAAATGGGTATGTAAGCTGTAAGGTGTTTCGTTTTTCTGCAACTTTCTGTACATGCTCATTGGCAGAGTGAATGGGTCGATGTGCTGCAAATAAATTGTATTTTTTGACGTGTTCGATGATATCACGGGTAGTTGCGGAAAAGTACGTTTCACAAAAGCGATCCCAGATGTAGGTTTCTGCCTGTGGTGTAGGATGTGTCATGTCCTCTTTGGTAAATCTATAGTCACGAAGTTCATCTATAAATAATTCATAAGAAGGAAAATAAGTGACATTGGTAAAGCTGCGCAAGACTTCATGCAGCGCTGCAAGTAAAACTGCTTTACTTCTACTGTTTTCTATGATGCCACTGCGCAAATGCCGAACCGGACTTACCGTAATAATGATAGATGCCGTTGGGTTTAGCATTTTAATTAGCGAAATAGAGTGTTCAATACTGGTTTTAGTTTCGTCAAACGTCAACTGCTTTTGTTCAAATTCGTGGTTTGCGATTTTGTGGCAATTGGCAACGGGGATATCGTTGTGCGTATGCACGAAGGAAGTTCCTAAAGTAAGCAAAATGACATCTGCTTTTTGTGCCGCTTGGCGAGCCGTAGTTAGCAGTGCATTAGACGTTTCAACAGCAGGAGTAACGCCGGAGTACTTAAAATCGCCATGATGTTCCCACGAAAAAACGGTATCTCGCTGATTAAAATCAGTTTCGGTATATGCCGTATTGTTACCTATTCGTTGAAGTAGATTTTGTATACTTATAGGATTATAAATAATCCCAAAGGGATTGCTCACCACGTCAAAACCTAGTTGAGCCATTCGTTCGGCCTGATTTTGCGCAAAACAAGATCCAAGCATAAAAAAGCTAGGCCACGTTTGAGCCAATTCATTTTGAGCTATGTCGAAGTCTATCTTTAATTTCAAGCGCAGGCAAATTTAACCAAAATAAAAAAAGCATGGCTCTTTCCTATGGGGCGCTTCTAGCGGATTTATTTCTTCTGTATCCTAGAAGATATCTCAATAGCATTTATTTTTTTGTGACTATCACAACCTAGTCATTACTTCTGTCGCTACATTTGCATCGCTTTGGCAGTAATACAAGAGAATACGGAGAAAAGAAAGCTGTTTATAGAGAGCTACGGGTGTGCAATGAACTTTGCAGACAGTGAGGTTGTAGCGTCTATCATGTCAGAAATAGGGGTAGAAACCACCAATGATGAGATGGAAGCGGATATTATTTTCATTAATACGTGTTCTATCCGTGATAATGCAGAGCAGAAAATCCGCCATAGGCTAAAGCACTTGCGGCATAATAAAAAACAGAACAAGAACTTGACCATTGGCATACTTGGCTGTATGGCAGAGCGACTTAAAAAGCAATTGCTTGAAGAAGAAAAGCTCGTAGACATAGTAGCTGGGCCCGATGCGTATAAGGAATTACCTATTTTACTTCGTGAGGTAGAAGACGGACACAAGGCTATTAACGTATTATTAAGCTTAGAAGAAACCTATGCCGAAATTCAGCCTACGCGACTCAATAGCAATGGAGTTACAGCGTATATTAGTATAACAAGAGGTTGCGACAATATGTGTAGTTTTTGTGTGGTCCCATTTACCCGTGGAAGAGAGCGCAGCAGAAACCCCGAAAGTATTGTAGCCGAAGCACAAGATTTGGTAAGCAAAGGGTATAAAGAAGTGACGTTATTGGGTCAAAACGTAGATTCTTACCTGTGGTATGGCGGCGGTGCGCGTAAAGATTTTGATAAATTAACCGAAGACGAAAAAGCTAGCAGTGTAAGCTTTGCCAACTTGCTCGAAAAAGTAGCGCAAGTAGACCCTACTTTACGGGTGCGTTTTTCTACGTCGCATCCCAAAGACATACACGACGAAGTACTTTTTGTAATGAAAAAGTATGATAACGTGGCCAAACATATTCATTTTCCGGCCCAAAGTGGAAGTACGCGTATACTCGAAAAGATGAACCGAACCTACACTCGGGAGTGGTATGAGATGAAATACAATCGGATAAAAGAAGTGCTCCCCAACTGTGGTGTGAGTTGTGATATTATTACTGGTTTTTGCTCAGAAACAGAAGAAGATCACCAGGCAACGTTAGACTTAATGCGCACCTGTGAGTTTGAGTTTAGCTATATGTATTTTTACAGTGAACGGCCCGGCACACTGGCTGCACGCAAGTACGAAGATGATGTACCTGAAGATAGTAAGCGAAGACGACTTTCTGAAGTTATAGAAGCGCAGCATGAAGTATCTCGCAAATTAAATGCGGCACAATTGGGTAAAATACACCGTGTGTTGATAGAGGCGCAAAGTAAGAAAAACGCAGATGAGTGGATGGGGCGCAATGAGCAAAACTTGAAAGTGATTTTTCCGAGATCTACCTATGCGATAGGTGATTATGTAGATGTACGCATAGAAAAAACAACCACCGCTAGTTTAATTGGCGTAGGAGTGAGTTAGCCTAACGTTTTGCGGCTTGGCGAAGGCGGCGATTGTCACCACAAATGTTGATGAGGAGAACTGAACTTTCTGTAACCATAAATGTGTCTGCGGAGCACGAAACCGCCACTTTTGCCAAGCCCGTATTATCGGTTCGGTGTTCTGCTTCGTCCGTTGGTTTGTCGGTCGTTTTGGTCGTGTGGCTGTAAAGCGTAGGTATATTTTATTTTATGTTTAGGCTCTCAATCAGAGATTCAGGTTGTTGAGTTCCACTAAATATTTTCTTCCCGATGCTCAATGAAATTTTAACACCTTTGTAAATATGCGAAATGGATGTAGTCTAAATTCCTGCAACCAAAAACCATGGTAACAGTCTACGTTGATATTGATGTTCTTCAAATAAATCACTCATTGTCATTATTTTTAAAAAATGAACCTATGCCCTTGCCAATTTTCTGAACGGCTTCTATCCCCTTGTTTAGAGGTTCTGCGGAAAAGTCATCATATTTCTCACTACTAAAATTATCAGTATATTGTTGGGGGTAAATTACGAACCTGCTATTAGTTGTAAAGTGCTTTTCAAGTTTTGTAGGAAGTTTCTCTAATACTCCCATATAGGAAGTTGCTCCTTTTCGGGCAGATACCAAAACGAATAAATCATCCGCATGAATGTGCTTTGAAAATACGAGAAAATCTTCCCAATCAGTGAATGGGTTTACTTTGATTGATGCCGTAAGTTTAGATTTTTTGAATGATTTTTCAAATGATTTTTCAGTTGCTTCATTGCAATACAATACAATCGGAATGGTTAATTCTTGAGCAAGTATCGCTATTTTGTTTAGCCATAAATCAAATCCATTTTCGTGCTCTGTCAACGGTGGTGCAGCAATAACAATTCTTTTGTGAAGAACCAAAGGTTGTTCCAAATGGCAGATAAAAGTGGTTTTGTCCGAATTACTCAATATAGTATCTACTTTTTCGTCAAAAAATTTGTCTATGAAACCCGAACGTTGAGGCCATCCAAGAACAATAATGTCAGCCATTATCTCTCTTGAAATTCTGGCTATCCCACTTGCTGGATTGTGGTCAATGGTTGTTATGATATTTACTTTTGTTTCAGAAGCAGAAGCTTGTTTTACAAATTCTTCCAATTTATTTCTTGCTTTCAGTATATTAATTTCAGCTTCCTTGTTATTGGAAACTACAGAAAGGATCGAAACAGGATTTGCAGATTTTTTTTCTTTAATAAAAATTGCAAACTCAAGAAGCTTTTCTATGTTTGAAACGTTTGCAATAGGCAAAAGAATGTGTTCACTATGACCACCATTGGATCTTGCAAGACCTTCTGTATCGTCTTCGGATTCAATTACAACTTTTTTAGCAGCTTTTTCAGTAGCAAATGATGCGATTATACAGGTTATTAAAATAAGTATAATGGTCCCGTTCAGAATGTTCTCGTCCAATATGTCAGCTTTATAACCCACTAAAATTATTGCAAGTGTTGCAGCAGCGTGCGCACTGCTCAATCCGAAAATAAGTTGTCGTTGTGCATTAGAATACTTGAAAATAAGTTGCGTAAATAATGCGGCAAACCATTTTCCAAATAAAGCTACAACCGTCAGCGTTCCCGCTACAATAAGAGCCGTAGGGCCACTTAAAATTACGCTTACATCAACCAACATTCCAACGCTAATAAGAAAAAATGGAATGAATAAGGAATTTCCAATAAATTCTATACGATTCATCAATGCAGAGGAATGTGGAATGAGTTTGTTTAATGCTAAACCCGCAACGAAAGCTCCTATTATTGCTTCAACTCCTGCTATTTCTGCCAAAAATGCGGCAAAGAACACTACCGCAAGAACGAAAATATAGTGAGAGTGCTTTTCGCTTTCGAGTTTGCGAAAAAACCATTTTGCGATTCTTGGAATTATGAGGAACATAATTGCCGAGAAAATGGCTAATGAAACACCTAACCTTATCCAAAATTCTGAGTTCAGATTTCCTTTGCTGTTTCCCATGATTATAGCCAAAATAATAAGAACTGCTGTATCTGTTAAGATTGTTCCGCCTACTGTTATGGCAACAGCTTGATTTTTTGAAACTCCTAATTTACTCACAATGGGATAGGCGACGAGTGTATGTGTCGCAAACATGCTTGCAGTAAGAAAACTCGCATTTAAATCATATCCGAGTAAATAAAAGCAAACGGGAAAACCTATTCCTATTGGAATAATAAACGTAAAAAATCCAAACAAAAGGCTCTTTTTCCGATTCGATTTAAATTCGTTCATATCCAGTTCCAGACCTGCAATGAACATGATGTAAAGCAGGCCAATAGTTGAAAAGAGGTCAACCGCAGAATTTTTCTCAAGTATATTAAATCCATGTGGTCCTATAACCACACCGGCTATAATTAGTCCAATGATACCGGGAATATTTAATCTTTTCAGCAGAATGGGAGATAGCAAAATGATAAATAAAATCAAGGAAAATATTAACACGGGATTTCCCAATGGTAATTCAAATTCGTGTAATAAGTGTTCAAAAAAGTATGTCATTTATGGTCTCTTTAAGAGTTCATTTTTTTCGTGGCTAAATTACTCTATTTTGTGCGTTGGTAAAAATTCAAACTCTTTTGGTTTTTTCATTGTTTTTTGTGTTTTAAGATGTTGTTAAAAATTTAAAAATCAATGTCGGTGGTTTTCTTTCTCAAAAGTATAATACAGCTAGCAGAACTTAGCTGGGTATTCCCGTTATATTTAGTCTCATTTTTCTTCCTTGGGTTATCGCCAAATGTTTGCCGCTTGCCGCAGTAGGGGATTTCGGAGCGATTCACTATCAACCAAGGAGAAACTTTGATAGAAGCACAAAGCTTGATTTAATCACCGAACCGCCAATTTCTTATAGGTTCTGTTATGGGCTGTTTTTATTCCTTTACTACCTTAAATGTCTGTTTCAAATTCTCTCCCACACTGAACAAATAAATACCATCTGATAAATTACCTAATTCAATAACTGTATTTTCGGAATTTATTTTTCCTGTTAAAACTAATTTACCTTTATTGTCATAAACAATGTAAACAGATCCTAACAATTTCGCGTTTGTTTTTACATTGATTTGATTCTGTGCAGGGTTAGGATAGACTGAAAATACATTACTGCTTCTACTTTCATTAATGCCTAAAGTCTCACAACCTACTGAAGTTATTAAACTAGCTCTGGGTGCGACCATAACTGTAGCTATAATTCTATCTTTCTGACCTTGTGTAAATCTGTTTACTAAAGGGCAATAAGCCATATAATTATACTGACTATTATCCCATACACCAAGCGAAGTACATGGATTCGTTATTCCGCAATCGCTTTGTTTATGAGGTGGCGTATCGCATACACGATCTCCATTTATAAGACAATTGGTGTCTACCGGACAAGAAACATTACCACCATCCCCATTGAAGGTATGATAAAGAAAAAAGCCGTGACCAACTTCATGAGGTAATGTCCCACTGTTACTTGTCATCGAAGTAGAAACAATAACTAATCCATCATAAAGTCCACCAACTGGATATGATGCATAACCAACAAATGAACCATTACATATTTCGCTAACTACCCAAATATTATAATAGTCAGAAACAGGCCACCTACTTAAGTCTTTTATGGCAGTTGCAACTGCTCCGCTGCATGGATTACCCGTTGGTGTTATCCCATTTGCTGAATAATATGGAACACTTGAACCATCAACCCTGTTAATGCCGTTGGTTGAATTACCGTTTGGGTCTTTACTTGCAAGGCAAAATTCCAATTCAACATCAACGCCTAAACCGTTTACATTTCTAAAGCGGTCATTAAGTCCTGCGATAGCTTGTTGAATTTGAATATCCGTAATATTGGAACCTGTTCCAAGTGGCTCGCTTAAATGTATTACATGGACAACAACTGGAATGGTGTTTAGGGTAGATCTTAATTTATTATTTGCGTGATTTGGAGTAATGGCTTCAACTTGCGATTCAAGGGTAACGATTTGATTCCGATAAGCAGAATCGGTTTGCATTAGATTGTTATGTATGAAATCAGTAGCGCATTGAGCACTTTGTCCCTTGCTCTGCATTTGAAAAAACAGAAGGGAAATTATTATTAGAATAAAATTTGTAGATTTTTTCATTTGATCTCTTATTTTTATATTGCTTCTATGGCTTTTCGTTAACGCTCCGTTTATTAAAGTTGTTTCTGGTCTCAACTTTTTATTTTAGTTCTGGTCAGTTGTAAACGTTTGATAAGAAGTAAAAAGTTAATATTTATTCGTGCCTTCCGCTATGTCGTTTTTTTAAACTTGCCCACAACATTAGTATATACCCACCACAAACCTCCTATTGAGCATAGATATCGTGTTCATGCTCCAAATCTAACTAAACCAACCCATATGCCCAAAGGGCTTTTAGGGTATTAGGCAGCAAATTAGATGCCCTCCAACGTAATAGTAATGGAATAACGATGCCAGCTAAATTACGGCATCCTAGTGTGAGATTTACACGTTAAAACTCAATATCGTTGTTTCAATGATATCGCAAGCAGCATGAAGCTCTGCTTCTGTGATTACTAAGGGAGGCGCAAAACGAATAATATGATCGTGCGTAGGTTTGGCCAGTAAGCCATTGTCTCTTAATTTTAAGCACACATCCATGGCCGTTTTATGTTCTCCTTTAAACTCAAATGGAGTAATAACTACTGCATTCAATAAGCCTTTACCTCTATAGGTTTCTATAATGGGAGAGTTTATGTTTGCCATACGCTCTCTAAAAAGGATGCCTAATTGGTAGGCGTTTTCTGCTAGCTTTTCTTCTTTTACAACCTGAAGTGCGGCTATCGCTACTTTATTGGCCAAGGGGTTCCCGCCAAAGGTGCTTCCGTGTTCTCCTGGTTTTATGCAAAGCATTATTTCATCATTGGCCAATACGGCGCTTACGGGTAATACCCCACCGCTTAATGCCTTACCCAGTATTAAAATGTCAGGTTTTACTTCTGGGGTCCCAGAGCAGCTTTTGTCCTCACAGGTACAATTGCCACAGGTAGCCAGCAATCGGCCCGTTCTTGCTATCCCAGTTTGCACTTCGTCTGCTATAAATAACGCATTGTGTTTTTTGCAAAGTTCCGATGCTTTTTTTAAGTATCCTTCGTCTGGTACCATTACGCCTGCTTCTCCTTGAATAGGTTCTACAATAAATCCTGCAATATTGGGGTTGGCGGCTAGTGCTTTTGCTAAGGCATCGGTATCGTTATACGGTATTATCTGTATACCCGGCAAGTAGGGTCCAAATCCTTTGCGGCTGTCCGGGTCGGTACTTGCAGAGATTATACCCAGGGTTCTGCCATGAAAATTTTCGGTAGCAAATAATATTACCGCTTCATTTTCTGCAATTCCTTTCTTTTCATAGGCCCATTTTCGGCACAGTTTCAGCGCTGTTTCTACGGCTTCTGCTCCGGTATTCATAGGCAATACCTTATCAAAACCAAAGTAATTGGTAATGTATTTCTCATACTCTCCAAGCGAATCATTGTAAAAAGCTCTGGAGGTAAGGGTTAGTTTCTGCGCTTGATCGGTTAATGCTTTTATTATTTTTGGATGACAATGACCCTGGTTTACAGCGCTATAAGCACTCAAAAAGTCGTAGTAACGCTTTCCGTCGGTATCCCAAACATACACACCTTCGCCACGCTCAAGTACTACCGGTAAAGGGTGATAATTATGCGCGCCGTATTTATCTTCTAATCCGATGTAGTAGTCCTGTGATTGTGTCATTACAGCAAAACAAGACCTTTTAGTTGTAAATGTAGGTATGATGGCATAAAAATTCCCTTTAGAATGTTTCATTTAGGAATAATCTATTTTAATCCGTTACGGTTTTTTGAATACGTTGCATAATGTCTATATTGCATTCGATTTGATTTCAATGCGGTTCATAGGGTTTTTACTTGGCGCAATGCTGTTTGGCTTTTCACAAGGGCAGGAGTGGAGCCAGCTCACAAATCAAGACTTTGTTTACTACTTTAAATCGGAAAATCGAAAACTCATAGCACCTATAGACTCGCTACTAAGCTCGCAATTAAAAAATGTGCAGCGTACGCTAAATTATCATGCGAGTAAGCCTATTGATATTTTTATAGTAGGCAAAGATGCTGAAATGGCAACGGTAAACGTCAAGAAGCAACCCGGTAGTGTTTCGTTACTCTCTGGCCAAATAGTAATTAATGTACATGCAAGTACACAAGATATTGCGTCTCTCTTTCGCAAAGAGTGTAGTAAGATCTTGGTGGAAGAAATGATGTACGGCGGAACCTTTCAGGATAAAGTAAAAACCAATAATCTTATTAGTTTGCCTGAGTGGCTAATTCCTGGTCTGCAGCATTACCTCGCGTACGACTGGTCTGCCGATACCGACAATACCATGCGGTACATACATGACCAATATAGCCTTACCGATTTTGATGCGATACCAACTATATACAACGATGTAAAGGGAGCTAGTTTTTGGAAATTTGTAGCCTATAAATACGGCCCCAATGCTATTCCAACAGTATTGTACATGGTGCGTGTTACCCGAAAATTCAATGCAGCGGTGTATTATTCCTTTCAGCTTTCGGCAAAGGAACTTTTTGAAGATTGGCAAGAATTTTATGATTACGGTTATTCCCAAGATCAAAAGAAACCTAATCCGGTAAACGGAATTATACTGTCGTTACCCCATATTTTGGATATGTATGTAGCTAGTGTAGACACCTATTACACATTAGAAGAAAATTTTTGGGGGATTCATTGGTTTGAACATAAGTTACAAACAGCTTCTAAGCAGAAAATAATGACATTGTCTAGGTATGTAACGCCATTGCCTCGGTTTTCAGGTGCGATATTCAAAGGTGAAAATGGCGTCTGCCTGGTCGTAAATGCGGCTAAGCACGCCATGCTGTATACCCAAACAAAAGCGGGAGTAACAAAGCGCCAGTTAGACATCCCACAGGTGAATGGTGTAGGAGGCGGTGATGGTGTTTTCTTACTAGAATCTCAACTAAGCCAAAGTTATGTTTACGCCTTAAAAAAAGAAGGTACGCCCTGTGTTTTAACCCTAAAAGGATACGTAAATAGTATAAGAAGGTGGGATGGGGTTTATTATTACATAAGAGAAGAAGGCCAACAAAACTATATCGTGTCGCGCAGGGACGATAAAGAACGTATTCTGCTGGCGTCCAACACAAGAATGCGGCAATTGCTCTATGCCGGCGATGCTACATTGCTTTACAATTCAGATGAAAACGGGATTTGGAATGGGAAGATACTGTATGTTAACCAAGGTAAAAGTAAAACACTCACCAACTACCGATCGAATATTATCTTTCATCAATATACTCCAGAGGTATTTGTAGAGTTTTTAGACAGAGGAATAAATTCTTCACTTTCTATAACCGACCATATTGAGTCTGTCGAGTTTTACAGTTACACCGATATTACTCCCGCGTACTTCAGCGATTTAGAAGTGCCTGTATTGGCTAAGGAAGTAACGAAGCAAAATTTTAACCAAGATTCACTGAAGTCGTATACGTTTCAAAATGAGGTTTATCCATCAACCGATTTTACGATTTCTAATTATGACTCATTGATAGATGCTAAAAGTGCCACGGCTGAAACATTTTTAATTCCTTCGTTAGCACTAGACTATTATAGCCCATCACTTTTTACCCTAGCGCTGGTTAACCAACCTGAAAAAGCAGCGTATTCCGTTTTTGAAAATAGTTACCGAACGTTATTGCCTAGCCATTTAAATACTAAAGCCGGAATAGCATACACAAATCAATTTAAAACCAAACGTATTCAAGCATACTACTTGGGTGTCCTGCAAGTGGGAGCAAGAGATATTTCACTGAAATACCTATCTACCAAGAAACTAAAGTATAGTTTTGATATAATGAGCAGGCAGCGCATAACCAATGATGAGCTGGGTAAATACCGCTATCTCACTAATATGGGTGAGTTTAGCACCTATCATCATGTTCATTTGCACGGCGATGTTATACAGCGTGTTAGATTTTGGCAAGCGTTAGAGGTCCCACTAGCGGTGAATAGTGAAACCCTTTTTAAAAAACGGAGTAGTAATTATCTTGCAGCGTATTCGCTCCACTATGCTTTTAAGAACGAGACCCCCAGAAATGAGCTAGCGGTAGACGTCAACATAACGCCTATGTTAGAGTTATCGCAATCAAAAAAGAGTGTAACCGCACAGATTACATCCAACCATAAGTGGTCCCTAGGCCAATTTACTCAATGGATTAACAAATCAGAAGCAGGTATTTCTACAGGTCCTAATCCCGTGGTATTTCTTCTAGGTGGCAATGCAACTGATTTTTTAAACGTGGATAAGCAACGTGAATTTTCACCGGACAAAGCACCAATCATATATCAAAATGTTTTTGGGATTAGAGGATTTCAGAGTAATTATAGGAACGGCACTACCTATGCAATGCATAGTTCCGAAATTCAATTTAAATTAGCCACGTGGTTAAGGCGCAAACCCGTTACCTCAGAACTGTTTTCTCACCTTTCGACTAATTTTTTCGTTGATATGGGCCTGTCTTATTACGGTCAAAGTATATATGACCCTGCCAATATTTTAAATACACGCTATATAGTATCGTCAACAGGTGCCGTCACAACAAAGGTTATTGCATTTAAGAATCCATTTATAATTTCTTCAGGAGTTGGGGTTTCTACTCAAATTTATGGGTACAAAGTAAACTTTGCCTATGCGGTGGGCCTTGAAGACCAAGTAGTAAAGTTGGGTGTCTTTCATCTAAGCTTAGGAACTACATTTTAGTTAAGGCAGCACAAGAAAGGGTCGTCCGGGCCTACCTACGCGACTAGTGTTCACAATTTGTAGGCACAATTAAATCCATAAAGCATTCAAGGTAAATTGTTATTCTACTTTTGTGTTAACTTATATCTAAATGACAATCAAATCAGCATTAATCTCCGTTTATAGCAAAGACGGAATTGACAAGTTAGCTCTATCGCTAGCCAAAAATGGAGTTATACTTTATTCTACAGGGGGTACAAAAAAGTACTTGGAAGGTTTAGGCCTCACTGTTTTAGCGGTAGAAGATTTCACCAATTACCCCGAAGTGTTTGGGGGTAGAGTAAAAACATTGCATCCTGCCATTTTTGGCGGAATACTCTACCGAAGAGAAAATGAGAGTGACCTAGTAGAATTAGCACAGCACCAGATTCCAGCTATCGATTTAGTAATCGTAGATCTATATCCTTTTGAAGATACGGTGGCTTCCGGCGCGAGTCATTCAGAAATAATTGAAAAAATTGATATCGGAGGGATATCGCTTATTCGTGCCACAGCTAAAAACTATCAATATACCTCCATCATAAGTCATCAGTCGCAATACGCCGATTTTGCGGCACATTATAACGCAAATAATGCCAATACAACCATAGAATACAGAAAAGAGTTAGCATTAAAGGCATTTGAAGTAACCAAAAATTACGACAGTGCCATACATAACTATTTTGCAGGAGGTCAAGTTATGCCACTTCGTTATGGAGAAAATCCTCATCAAACCGCAAGATTTGAAGGAGATATAAATGATTTATTCCAAAAGCTAAGCGGGAAGGAGCTATCCTACAACAATCTTTTAGATGTAGATGCTGCTGTTTCTCTTATTACTGACGTTTCAACTGCGGGTTCCGCCTCGTTTGCGATTTTAAAACACAACAATGCATGTGGTTGTGCCATAAGAAGCACGGTGAAAGAAGCGTTTGACGCAGCCTTAGCTGCAGATCCAGTAAGTGCTTTCGGAGGAATACTAATTTCGGATACCGAAATTGATTTAGAAACGGCCAAATCCATCGATACTATTTTTTACGAAGTATGCATAGCGCCATCGTTTACCGAGGATGCTGCATCCTTGTTAACCAAAAAGGCCAATAGGATATTACTCAAGTGGAGTATGAAGCCGTATAAGCAAGATGTAGTAAGATCATGTTTAAATGGTGTCTTGGTGCAACAACGAGATCGAGTGAATGTGGCAATATCAGAACTAAAGGAAGTGACCATACTAAAACCAACGGAGCAGCAGGTAAGTGATTTGTTGTTTGCTGATAAACTGGTTAAGAATACCAAGTCTAATGCAATCATTTTTGTAAAAGACAATCAATTATTAGCCAGCGGCACAGGACAGACGTCAAGAGTAGATGCATTGCAACAAGCCATAGTGAAGGCAAAGGCCTTTGGTTTTGAGCTAAAAGGTTCGGTAATGGCTTCAGATGCATTCTTTCCTTTTCCGGATTGTGTAGAAATAGCGGCGGAAGCAGGCGTGTCTGCAGTGATCCAACCAGGAGGTAGTATCAAGGATAATTTATCTATTGACAAAGCCAATGAGTTAGGTTTAGCTATGGTTACGACCGGAATCAGGCATTTCAAGCACTAGGTTTCAACCTTTTAAAATAATTGCATGTTTTCTTTAAACATTTAAACACTTGGTTGTCAACGAGTTATTAGTAAGACAATAAT
>CAMDBP010000052.1 GCA_945889315.1 Chitinophaga pinensis | reverse complement strand
TTATCAGTGAGCATGAAAGTCATGCAAAGGAGTTGGCGAGTAAATTTGGTGCTTATTACGGGGACACTTCTAGTGAGTTATATAACGCTGACTTTATTATTATTGCGGTAAGTGATGAAGCGTATCCTCAAGCGCTCACCCTTGTAAATGCTACATGTAGGGCTATTGTTTGCCATACATCGGGTTCTGTAAGCATGAATATATTGAGTTCATATCTCGGTGATTTTGGAGTTATTTACCCTTTACAGTCCTTGCGTAAAGAAGAAGTAAAAAACGTAATGCAAGTACCTTTTTTTATTGAAGGGAATAATGCGAATACATTAAATAAAATCAAGGAATTGGCTGATTCTATCTCCAATAAAGTAAGTGAAGTTACGAGTGAACAACGCGAAAAATATCACTTGGCGGCGGTATTTGCCAATAATTTCACTAACCTGATGTACAGTATAGCAGCGGAATATTTGGAGAAAGAGGGATTGAATTTCGATAATTTGCTTC
The DNA here is from genome assembly GCA_945889315.1 of Chitinophaga pinensis. Classification (GTDB taxonomy): domain Bacteria; phylum Bacteroidota; class Bacteroidia; order NS11-12g; family UBA9320; genus UBA9320. The sequence goes on along the minus strand of CAMDBP010000052.1, from coordinate 12,776 downwards.
CTATTATTACGGAAACAGCTTTAAGATTAAAAGAGGGTGAACCAAAAGCCTGGCAGACAGGACCTGCCAAAAGAGGAGATAAGGCGGTGATAGATAAGCATATAAGCATGCTTGATGAGCCATCGCTCAAAATTATTTATAAACAATTATCAGAATACATCACCTCGACCTAGTGTAGAATTTGTATTTAACCTATCTTAGGCATCTAATAAGGAGAATAATATTATGGATGGGCAAGAATTAGTACCACAACGCGTAAATCAGAATTTGTACAATGTTTTTTCAATATGTCAAGATTTTAGACAACGATTGGTTCAGTATCAACTTCTTTCTGAAAAAGCTGGAGAACCTAGTCTTCCTGAGATTAACAAATAGCATAAAGTTTTTTAAAAATGATGAGATATTTAGTTGTCTTAATTGTAAGTGCTGCGTTTGCAGTATGTTCTCACGCCCAAGTAGTGGAGATAAATCCGAGTGTACAATGGACCTATGTAAGGTCGCAGAAACTAGATTTGCAATCCGATAATGTGTATCAATATGAATTCCCGGCGGAGCAGGGTAATAACTACATCTTTAGTTTGCTAACGGAGAATGCGGGTCTTTCCACTTGGGTTAAAATTTATGATATACAAATGAAGCCCATTGCGAAAATTGAGAAGACTAACGCTCCGCAAAGTACTGCACTTGAATTCAATGTGCCAGCAACGGGAACCTACATCGTAGCGCTAGGTTACGCAAATAATACCAACTCATCGGATAAGAATAATGTGAATTTTGATTTTACGCTTATCAAAAGGCCCAAAGTGGCAAAGTAGACTTCGTAGGGCAAAAAAAAGACTAGTTTAAGTTAAAAACTAGCCCTTATTTAGTTTGTTAAACCTTTCTTACAACCACTGGTCAAACGTGTCTCCACGTAGGCCCAGTCTTAATGTTTCTAGTGGAATTACTTCGTTAGGTGCAATGTTTCCTAAATTAACATTATGACCGTATAGCTTCATAAACCACACTTGTTGCGTTTTAATAGGAGCTTCCCAAAGGATAGTATCCAATGGTATGTGCTGCAAAATTTCTTCAATTAGTCCTGAACGAACTTCACCTGTGTTTCTAAAAATGCCTACAGTGCCACTTTCTCTGGCCTCTGCAATAACTTTCCAAGCTCCGGCTTCTATTTCTGCTTTCATCATAGCTATCCACTTATAAGGAGGAATGATTTTTTCAGCATCTTTACTTCCTACTTCGCTAAGCACGATAAAGTCTTTTGCTAAGGATCTAATATAACCGCATTTTTCCTCTTCTGATATTTCAATGCTACCGTCGGATACTTCAGCGTGTGTCATTTTAAACTTATCTAAAAGACGCTTGTAATCTTCGAATTGACCACGAATAACAAATGCTTCAAACAGAGTACCTCCAAAGTAAATCGGAATATTGGCTTCTCTATAGATGTCTATTTTACGTTGTAAAGTTGGGGTAACGGCACTGGTTCCAAAACCCAGTTTTAAAATGTCAGTTTTATCTGCTGAAACTTCTAAAAAGTCTTCAGCTTCTCTGCAACTCAAACCTTTATCCATAACCATTGTGAGGCCAGATTCTCTTGGTTTTGTGGTACGTTGCGGGATGTTAGTTAAATTAAATTCGGTATTAATCATTGGTTTATTTCGTGTACAAATCTATGATATTTGAAACGTTTTTTTCGTTTTCTAAGAAAGGAGCAAATTCAAATAGTAAAAGATATTCGTCTGCTTTCATTTTTAGGGCTGCATGCAAAAAATTATAACCTTTTTCATAATGTCCTCTTAGGAAATTATAGGATGCAATCCTATAATATAAGCGATGATCTTCGTCATGGTCTTCTAAGTTTTCTAGTAAGAGTTCAATAGCGTCGTCTATATCGTCAAACTCGAATTTTGCATGGGCGAAATCTAATAAAATCTCAACAGTTTCTGGATCTAATTCATACGCCAAATTGTAATGGTAGTAGCAAAGTGTGTCATCTTCCAACGTTAAGTATAACTCTGCGAGTTCAATGTGGTACATGCTTTCGTATTGGTCGATATCTATGGCCTTATGCAGACACCTTTTAGCATCTTTCCACATTGTTTTTCGCTTATAAATCATGGCCATACCAAAGTAGGCATCCGATATATTAGGGTTTAGTTTTATTGCTTTTTCATAATAAAACTTGGCACCCTTATCATCTTTTAAGTTTTCGTAGCACTCTGCAATGTTGCAAAGAACTTCCGCATCACTTTCGTCATTATCCAACGAAAGTGTGAATGATTCTATGGCGGCGTTATAATCATTACTTTCCATGAGGCTATTGCCTTTGCCCAAGTGACCAAGAGTGTTTGTTTCGTCTATGGCGATACAAAATTCGTAGGCATTTACGGATTCAGCGTATTCCTCCATGCGCTGATAGATTAAGCCTTTAAAGTACCATGCACTATAATTATAGGGATCTTCGTTTATGACTTTTTCTAAGAAAAGTATGGCTTCTGCATTTTGGTTGTAGTCTAAAAAAAGTTTGATAAACTCTTGAATACTTAACTCATCATAGATGTAATTTATAGGTATTGCATTGATATATGAATTTGCTTTTTTGTGGTTACCCATCGCAAAGTGAACGCGAGCCAGACGAAGTAGTATTTCTTCGTTTTGCGCATCGTGATTAAGTGAAAACATGTAGCACTCAATAGCCCGTTTGTATTGAAGGCTTAAGCTGTAGCAATCGCCTAGAAGTGTTGCTATTTCAGGATTTTGGGGTTCAATAGTCCGGTACTTTTCAAGCAGCTTAACAGCGCCATTAATGTTACGCTGTGCAATGTATACTTCTGCTTTTTTAATCTTGTAATAGGTTTCGAAGGGGTAAATGCTCTCTGCGTAAGCAATAGCCAGTGTCGCTTTACTTATCTCTTCAAAGTCTAGGTAATAATCTATAATTTGACCTAACTCGTCATTGTCATAGAAGAATGTATCGCCACTGTTAAGCTGCTGCTCAAAGTTGCGGGCTCTTTCCTCCATTTCTTCATCTAAATAATCACCGTGTTCTGTCATTACCTTCTCTCGTTTATCCAAATTTAAGCATTTCTGCTCTATAAATATGCTGCAATGTTCGTTATAAGGGTTTGTTTTGCCAACAATATATCTTCAAAATCATGAATAAGTACGTTATAATTGGCCTAGTTACCTTTTTTAGTTTCCAAACAAAGGCGCAATCGCTACAACAAGCCACTTGGCAGCAGGAAGTAGACTATGTTATTGATATAAAATTAGATGATGTAAACCATCGTTTAGTGGGTGAAATAGCTATAACGTACACCAATAATAGTCCTCAAACCCTGAATGAAATAATGATTCACTTGTGGCCTAATGCGTATAAAAATAATTCAACAGCTTTTGCAAAGCAGATGCAGGAAAATGGGGATATGGATTTTTATTTTGCCAAAGAATCAGATAGGGGATCTATTAATCAACTGGCATTTATGGCAAATGGAATGCCCTTGGTTATGAAACCAACCGATCATATAGATGTGATAAGCGTACAATTAACTAAGCCCATAAAAACAGGAGAAAAGGTTACCTTATCTACTCCATTTACCGTAAACATACCCAAAGTGTTTTCGAGACTAGGGCATGAAAATCAAGATTATTTCGTCACCCAGTGGTATCCCAAACCTGCAGTTTATGATATAAATGGCTGGAATGCTATGCCCTATCTCAATCAAGGAGAGTTTTATTCTGAGTTTGGAAGCTTTAAAGTAAGTATTACTATGCCCGATAACTATGTGGTCGTGGCAACAGGTGAATGCGAAAACGAATTAGAGTTAGGTGAGCGGAAGTTGGCTTCAGACACGGTTCCTGGTAGTTCCGCATTTACTAAGACACTAGTTTTTAAAGCAGACAAAGTACACGATTTTGCTTGGTTTGCGAGCAAGCGGTGGGGGTATGTAACCAAAAAAATAAAGGTTGGTGACAAAGAGGTTTTAGCACGATTAGTTTCACCTGCGCCCGATGAAAAATATCTAACTGCCATCGAAACAGCGATTACGTATTATTCTGATAACGTAGGTGTGTATCCGTATAGTCACGCAACGGTGGTGCATGGCGAATTGAAAGCAGGTGGCGGAATGGAATATCCTATGATAACGCTCTGCGATTTTTTGAACGAAGAGGTGATTGTGCACGAGGTAGGGCACAATTGGTTTTATGGCATTTTAGCTAACAATGAGCGAAGGTTTCCGTGGATGGATGAATCCATAAATAGTTACTATGAGGCAGAAGCTATGAAAAGCGGGAAAGAAGATAAGGCCGACCTTAATTCAGGTATAATGATGGCATTGGTAAAAGATAATTTGCTGCGCAACCAGCATCAAGCGATTGGAACTTCATCCGAATTATTGACTGCCGGAAACTATGGCATGAGTGTATATGGAATTGGTGCGAAGTCCATCGGGTATCTAAAAGCATATTTAGGCGATGAAGAATATTTAAGTTGTATGACATCTTATTACGAGAAATGGAAGTTTAAACATCCATTACCCGATGATATGAAAGTATCGTTTGAGCAAACAAGTGGTAAAGATTTAAACTGGTTTTTTAAGGACTTAATTAACATGGAAGGCAAGCTTGATTTCGCTATTGGTGATTGTAAGGATGGATATCATGTGATCAACAAATCCAGTATAACGGCTCCTTTTCCTATCGAATCAACAAGTATTGTAGGAAAAAAAGAAGTGACATGGTATATGCTCAAGTCAGGTGAGTCAATGCTAATATCAGATACGAATCAAAACAAGTTCCTTATTGATGCCAAAAGCGAAACAATAGATTTATTTAAAGGCAACAATGCAAGTAACGCCAAGTGGCAACTGAAACCATTTACAGGCTTAGACAAACCTGAAACAAATGAAATCTATGTTGTACCTGCATTGGGATGGAATGCCTATGATAAGATGATGGTAGGAGTAGGGCTTCATAATTATGCCATTAGCGACAAATCATTGCAATATTACGTGATGCCAATGTATTCATTCGAGCAGAAAGTGATTGCGGGTTCGGCTGGTCTAACGTATATCAAGACATTAGAAAGGCCGTCACAATACATCGAATTTGGAGTGAACTCTTCGCGATTTAGCTTTTTGAATAGGAGTGAAAATTTAGTTCTTTCCAATGATGGGGATGCATCGGCAAATTACAGTTATCTTAAAGTTAAGCCTTATGTGGTCTATCATTTTCCGAAGAAAAATTTACGTAGTCAAATCTCTAAAAACATAATGCTGGCTCTAGACCAGGTCTTCTTTAAACCTCAGTTTGATTTCATTTCGAGCGACGTTCTGCCAGGCCCATTTTTTTCTAAATCGCGCAGTAATTCTTTTGTGACGTTAACCTATTCAACCAAAAATGCACGTAAGATTAACGGTTCTTCTTTTTTAGGTATTTTAGAATATGGTAGATTGGCTGAGGATGTAGTAATAGGTAAAAAGGTCCAATCGAATTCTGGGGTAGATTCATTTTATGCTAATCAAGGTACTAATGTTAAAGTTTCTGATTTTGCCAAAGTAAGTGGTGTGTATCGATTCGGCTTAGATATTGGGATACAAGATAAGCCATTAGAAATTCGAGTGTATGGTGCTGTGATGCTCAAGAAAAGTAATTCAGATCAGTACAACAACCAATTGGGAGGGTATGACAAAGCGGGGTATTACGATTACAAGTTTGATGATTATTTAATGCATAGAAATGCGACTTACGGCTTGTTTCAGAATCAAATAAACGGAAATGCGAATGCTTCAAAATTTGTTGGGCCTATTAGTTCATCTAATAAGTGGCTTGTGAGCAGCACTATAACGGTTCCTCTACCAGGTAAGCTCCCATTTAAACCCTACGTAGAGGTTGTACTTTTTGATGATATCGCAACAAAAAATTGGAATAGTTCAGGAAGTAAGTTTATTTATAACGCGGGAATTGAAGTTGAGATCGTAAAAGATAGGTTCGAGCTATTTTTTAACATAGTTCAAACTTCCGATATCACGAAGTATCAAGATGGTACTAATGGGGGTTTAATACAATCCTCATCGTTATCTAAATTTACAGATCGCATCACATTTGTGTTTGACCTAAATAACCTTACGCCAAGCAAGCTAAAGAAGCAACTGAAATTATTTTAAGGTCGGGAAGGGTATTTTTAACTTTTCTATAACGGTAGCATCTGGAATCTGCAGTAGTTCAGCAGTTACGTGTAGGATGTCATTTGATTTGCAGATAGAGAGCATACCAAAATTTTTCACAGCAAATTGGCCTCCTACGCGATGGGCGTTAGGCTCATATCTATTCGTACCCCATGTATGTGTTAGACCGCTTGAAGTGATGTCATACAGCGGATATTTTCCATTGTGAATCATGGATATTTCGGCAATATGCCTATCGCCACTAAGTAAGATAGCTGGTTTGTCTTTTAAAAGTTTGAGTAATTTTCGGCGTTCGTGAGGCATGGTTCCCCATGATTCATAACCTTGGTCTGTAGCCAATGCTTGTACACTGCTTGCTAAAATAAACAGATCTATAGTGCTATCGTTCAATTGCTCTTCTAGCCATATCCATTGCTTTTCACCTAAAAAGCTTCCAACATTAATCGTGTCGTATCTTCTTCCTTGGATTGTGCTGACCTGCAGCTCAGTTCTAAATGTACGCGTGTCTAAAAATATGGTTTTGATCTTCATATCTGAAGTAGTAATCACGGATGAGTGATAGACCCCCTTGTGACTGGTGAGTTCTGAATTGTTTTCTAAATCCAAGAAGCGCAGTAGTTCTATTTTGCTCTCGTCTTTTTTAAGGAATTCTTGACCTCCGTCATTTAATCCATAGTCGTGATCATCCCAAGTGCCGTCAATAGCAGTATTTGCGCTTAATTCTCGGTAATTAGAATCTTCTTTTACGTGTGAATATAGCTGACGTAATTGGCTCATATCCTCCGTGTCGGCATATACAATATCCCCTAGCCAATACCAATGTGTTGGGTTTTGAGCTAGGATGGGCTTCCAAAATTCTTGTGACTTTTTTTCGTCGTTACACGAACCAAAGGCTATTTTGAGGATGTCTTGTGCATAGCAATTATCCAAGGCAAGGCAACAGACTAAACAGCAAACTATTTTTTTATACATGGGGATTTCAATACTAGTTATAAAAAAAGGAAGGCTTTGGGCCTTCCTTTTAAAAATTTGGTTTAAAGGTATTTAGTTAAAAGAGTATCTCACACCTATTTGTGCTTGCCATCTTGAACTATTGATACCACTATCGTCTACCGTATATGGTTTAGTATCTGCTTTTTGTTTAAAGTAGTATTCTGGAGTAGTTGTACCCGTTTGGAATCCTTTAAACTCATAAAGTGCATATTGGTCATTGCTAATAAAGTATCTTCTTCCCCAATCTTTGTTTATCATGTTGGTTAAGTTAAATACATCAAAAGTTACTTGTAAATCGTGTTTTTTGCCATTAGAAGTGATGTAAAAATCTTGATATACTCTGAAGTCTACAATAGAAGTAAATGGAAGTCTTGAGCCATTTCTGCCAGCATAACCTCCTCTATTGTCATTTAACCCTTTATCATTTTTGATAAATCCGTCTAGTGCAGCCCATTGCTCAGCAGCTGTAACGGTAACACCATTTGCAGTGTAATCTACTAAGTTGATATCGCTTGAAGAAGCAGGGATGTATATCAAGTCATTGTTATCGCTACTTTCATTGGTCATACGACTTCCGTTAGCAATGATGTATGAGAATCTTCTGCCGCTCTGGCCATTATAGAAGAAAGAAACACCAGTTTTATGGTTTTTTGCGTAAGACTTTGCGTACCCAACAAAACCAGATATGCGGTGTCCCATGTCAAAATCTGAATAGCTAACGTCTAGTCTATCTCTACCGTTAACGTTCTCCATATATCTCCAGTTACTTGAATTTTGAGAAGAAGTACCGTCATTCACAGATTTAGACTCTCCAAAAGTATAGGCAAGACTTCCTGAAACACCTTCTTTAACGGCTCTTTGAATTTGAGCTGAAAGGTTGTAAGAGTACCCTTTGTTGGTGTTGTCTACTAATATGATGTAAGAGTATGCTTTGTCAAGTGGAGCACTTCTATTGTACAATGCTCTATCGTCAGGACCGCCAGTTAAGGTCTTGGTGCTATTAGCAACGTTCAAGTTATATGCCACCATGTTGTTTAATGTTTTATTAAACAATGCTTCCAAACTTACTTTGAAGCCATTAGTTAATGCTTTGTCATAACCTACACTTGTTTTCCATACCTGTGGGTACTTGAAGTTGTCTGCAAATAGGTTCATTTCTCCGCTAGGAACAGCATCAGTAGCACCTAAGTCAGTTGCATTTGGTTGATTTTGCCAATCGCCGTTGTACGGTATTTTTTTGTTAAATACGCCACCTACAGTGTAACCGTTGTTAGTGTACATTCCTCCAGGCCATACGAAAGGAACTCTACTTGTAAAGATACCAGTACCACCTCGTATTATGTTTTTGTTATCATCGTTTAAATCGTAGTTAAATCCGATTCTTGGCGAGATCATCATTTGCGCTTTTGGAGCTTGTCCAGCTTTAGCGCCAGCTAAATCCTTGCCTGCAGCTTCTAAAGCAGCGATAGTAGTTTCATTAAAAACTTGGTTATCGGTAGGTTGAGTAAGGAACATTGGAATGTCCAAACGAAGACCGCCGCTTAATTTTAATTTAGTATTTACAGCGAATTCGTCTTGTGCGTAAAAGCCAAGTTGCATTGCGTTGAAACTTGCAGCAGCTTTAGATCCGTCACCAGTTAAGTTGTCTACTAATGAGTAACCTCTATCGTAGTCACTAGCAGAAAGATTATTCATAAAACCAGAAAGACTGTCGAAAGTATAAACGCCATAATTTTGACGAACAAAAAGATTGTACATATTGTAAAACTCGTTGTGCGTTCCGAAAGTTAATTGGTGTTTACCGTTGTATATTTTGAAGTTGTCGGTAAGGGTAAGTACGTTTTGTTTCAATTGATTCGCTGTCGAAAATTGCTCACTTCCAGCGTTAAGACTTCCAGAACCGTCTCGGATAGTGATGTATGGCATATTCTCGCCCATAGGATCTCTATCGTCATTTACACGCGTATAGCCTAAGATTAGGTTGTTGGTTTTATTGCTACTCAATTGTGAGGTTAATTCTACAGCACTTGAATTCGTAGTACTTGGGAAGAAGATACCGTTGTTATAGAAATTGATGGCATTTGCAGAAGAGCGATTTGCATCAATTTGTTCATTATAGGCATAACTGTGTCTTACCATTAACTTGTGTTTTTGACTCATGTTATAGTCAAAACGAATAAAAACTTTGTTAGAGTTAAGTTCATCGGGGTTGTCTAAATACCCACCTGCATCGTAGTTGTAATCTTTTTGCAACTTACTACGGAAAGCGTCTATTTGTGAAGCAGACGAAGTGCCGGTATAATCGGCAAAGTTAAAAGGCTGAGGTGTAGTTTGACGTTGAGTTTCAATGCTGACAAAGTAAAATAATTTATCTTTTGTGATAGCGCCACCTAATCTAGCACCAAAGGTATTTGCAGAGAAGTCTGCTAATTTTTCAGGAGTTACAGCGGCATTGTCTGTTGGTGTTTTTCCCGCTAATCCTTGGTTTCTTGTAAGAGAATATACTGAAGCTTCAGTTTTGTTAGTTCCACTTCTTGTTACTGCGTTTATGCCGCCTCCAGCGAATCCACCAATAGTTACATCGTAAGGAGCTACTACTAGTTGAATTTGATCAATAGCATCTAGCGATATTGGTGAACCGCCTGTTTGACCCCCGTTTGTTCCTGACGCTGCAAGTCCGAATACGTCATTGTTAACAGCACCATCTATAAAGATTGAGTTGTAACGGTTATTATTTCCTGCTACTGAAAGTACGTTGTCTCCGTCTACAGATGTCATAGGATTAGCTCTTGCAAAATCCGCAATGGATCTGCTTACGGTAGGTAAATTGTTAATCTGGTCTGCGTCAATAATAGACTCAGCACCTGTTTGGCTGTTGTTAAGTCCACTTTTTGCCGCACCAACAATAACCTCTGAAAGCGCACTGGTGTTTTCATCAAGAATTGCTTTGAATTTGTACGATTGTCCCAGTTGCAGGTACACATCGCTAACTTGGTCTGATGCGTAACCAGAATACGAAACCGTAATGGTATACGGACCGCCAATTCTTAGGCCTGATAAGTCAAAGTGACCGTCTTCACGCGCTATGGTTCCGTACTTGGTTCCAGATGGTGTGTGTACGGCAACTATTGCTGCTCCAATTAGTTGTGCACCGCTTTTCGTTTTAACTTCTCCGGTGATAGAAGACGTAGTATTTCCTTGACCAAAACTGCTTATATTAAGCAATAGAAAGCCAAGAACTACAACGGGTAAAATGATTCGTTTTAGCATAATTTGTAGATTTTTATTTTAGTGAAACAAAATTTTTTAGTGAAACAAAATTATGTCGAATCGTTAAATATTACAGTTAGGAGACAATTATCATATCGTTATGTTATTATTATGAAAATTTATTCTTTACTAATGAGAATGTTAAGAAGTTGAAAAATCGTAAATGTGGATAACGGGTTTAAATCTTGTCTTCTTTTTATTCCATTGTCCCTTCGTCTGCGAATGAATAAAAGCCCTTGTGGCTGATTATGACATGGTCTAAAATGCCTAAATCGAGGTGTTTTCCGGCACTTACCAGTTTTTGAGTTAATTTAAGGTCTGCAGCACTTGGTTTTAGACTTCCGCTGGGGTGATTGTGGCACAAGATGATATGAGCTGCATTGTTTTCAAGCGCTACTTTAAAGATTCGTTTAGGATCTGCGACGGTTCCTGCCATGCCACCTTCACTTATTTTATGAGCGCCAATTATCGCATTGTTTTGTTTCAGTAAAAGTATCCAGAATTCTTCGTACAGTTTGTCTTGTAAAAGTGGCCCAAAATACGAGTATGCGTCTTTACTACTTGAAATAAATTTAGTGACTTCAGTTGCCTGCTTGCGTCTTCCTCCTAATTCGATAGCAGCAATGATGGTGATGGCTTTAGCGGGACCAATACCGCTCACTTTGCATAAATCTTTAATACCTAGGGTAGCTAACTTGGCAAGGTCATTTTGAGCGATTTGTAAAATATCTCGAGCTAGGTCTACTGCAGATTTACTTCTGGTTCCGTTGCCAATAAGAATGCCTAATAATTCGGCATTACTAAGGTTTTCTCTGCCTTTGGAGGTAAGTTTTTCGCGAGGTTTATCATCCTCGGCCCAATTTTTTATGCTAACATAGTCTGTCAAGAAAAAGTGTAATGTAAAAAGCCCTGACGATTTCGTCAAGGCTTCAAATATATTTATTTTAACTAAAGTTAAGCTAAGCTAGCTACGTGTTTAGCTAATTTGCTTTTCAAGTTAGCTGCTTTGTTTTTATGAATGATGTTTTTCTTAACGAGTTTGTCAAGTTTAGAAAAAGTCTCACGCAATACAGTGTCAGCTTCAGTTTTGTCTTCAGAAAGACGTACTTTTTTGATCCAAGTTCTAGCCGTTTTGTGCTGATACTTGTTTCTAGCTGTTTTAGCTTCGTTGCTTCTTATTCTCTTTAGCGTGCTTTTATGATTTGCCATTTCGTTTGTTTAAAAAAGGACTGCAAAACTAACATTATTATTTAGTTCAGCTATATAACTTTTGTAAAAAATATTAAGTGCCGGTTTTGTAATTCTCTGGTTGGTGTAAGTTATGCATTTTATTAGACAACCTAGCCTAATTCGTCTTGCGTGCAATCCCACTCATATGCTTTTGTTTTGGGGATGATGTTCAAGTTCTCAGCCTTTAGTATTACCGTTTGATTACTCGGTATTTCACCTGAAATAAAGCAACCCGCGCCAATAGTCACATTATCGCCAATGTTGGTGCCAGCTACAATGCTAACATTAGCACCTATCCACACGTTATCGCCAATCGTAACTCCTTTGGTATGGCTGGTTTTGCGGTGGTCGTATTTATAATGATTGGTCGTGGTAATGGTAGTGTTTTGCCCAATATTTACGTTGTTGCCTAATTTTAAACCGCCAGTAGCATTTATGTATATCCCTGGATTGTCTCCGGGATCACTACAAATTCCTTTTGTAATATTTTCACAACCTACAATCCTGCTTCTGAAATCTGTAGGCCAGGGCACTTTTCCGTTTATACGCAATATTTTTTGTGAGATAAAGTAGCGTTGTAAGACTTGATAGTTTTTCATGTAGCCAAATCGTGGCCTTTTGTATTGTGGCCAGAGCCATTTTACAACAGCTTTAAGTACATTGTCATCTAATCGTTCTAGTATATTCTTAAGTAGGCCCAATGTGTTTTAATTAAAATCCCTCTTTTATCCCAAAACCAATCCATACCAGTACAGTGGTTATTAGTATTGCAAATATGGTCTTTGCGATTAAGTTTTTGCCAAACAGATAAAAGAAATAGTTGAGAATAATAACGCGTAATACGATACCTACTACAGTAAACCATGCAAGAGCACGTTGTGTATCGCCTCCCACGGTATATCCAAAATAAAGCGCTGAAAAAGTGCCTAGCAAGAATAGGATGTTATACACCAACTGAACGTTGAGCTTTTCGTAAATAATCAGTGCGCTTGAAAACGAAGTGGTTAAGTACATAGCAAAGTAAAATAGGATGGTGATTTGAATATATTTTCCTGCTTCTGCCCATTGAGCACCGAGTATTAATGGAGCAATGTT
>CAMDBP010000051.1 GCA_945889315.1 Chitinophaga pinensis | reverse complement strand
TGCTGGGCAGTTTTATCACTCAATTCTTTTCTTATCACTTTTTCAGCAATATCTATAGAAAGTTCACTCACATGCTTTTTAATATCAGCAAGGGCTTGATTTTTCTCCTTCTCTATCTCCGCTCTAGCGGCATTTATAAGTCGATTACTTTCATCAGTAGCTGAAAGTTTTGCGTCAGACATGATTTTCTCTTTCACCTCTCTCGCTTCTTTCAGTATTTGCTCACGTTCTAATCTGGCTTCAGCAAGCAGTTTTTCATTATCTGCTTTTAGTCCACTCATTTGAGCTTTCGCTTCTTCAGCTGATTTGAGCGAACGCTCGATAAACTCTTCTCTGTCTTTTAAAGCTTTGAGAATATCTTTCCACGCAAACTTTTTTAGCAGACCAAGTACCACCAAAAAGGCGATACTCGTCCATAACATTGTCCCAGGTTCAGGGGAAAGTGATAAAAGAATTACCATCTTACTGCCTAATTATCCTAGAACAACGAGTAGACATACAATCACCGCGAATAATGCCACACCTTCTACAAGTGCTGCTGCAACGATCATGTTTGCTCTTAAATCTCCTAAAGCCTCCGGCTGACGAGCCATGGACTCTAACGCTGATCCACCAATACGGCCAACACCAATACCAGCACCAATAGCGGCTAAACCTGCTCCAACACCAGCCCAACCAGCTGCAGCTGTCATTTCTAATAAAATTGAAAGTAATTCCATTTTTTTTGTTTTTATTTATTTGTTTGAATTTTGAATAATATACTTTTTAATGATGAGCTTCTTCAACAGCCGAGCCAAAATATAAGGCTGCCAAGAGAGTAAATACGTATGCTTGTAAAAATGCCACTAATAACTCAATGAAGTTCATGAAAATCATGAAAATTAATGACCCAGCTCCTACTCCGTATCCACCAGCAACACTTGATTCGCCAAATATGAAAATTAGGCTAACAAAAGCCAAGATAATAATGTGACCCGCTGTAATATTGGCAGTGAGTCGTATCATTAAAATTATAGGTTTTAGGAAAATTTGAAAGACTTCGATAGGCACCAAAATCAGTTTAATCGCAAAGGGTACATTTGGAGGCCAAAAGATATGCATCCAATATCCTTTGTTTGCATTTATGGTAGTTATTACAAATACACAAAGTGCTAAAATAACCGTAACTCCTATTGTCCCCATAATATTAAACCCTCCCACAAATGGTATAAGTCCTAACATATTTGCTAGCCAGATAAAGAAGAAAGTGGTAAGTAGAAAAGGCAAAAATTTATCGGCCTTTTTCTCACCAATCGAAGGTACAACAATATCGTCTCGAACAAATAAAACCAAGCTCTCTATGAGTGTTTGAACTCCGGATGGTGCTTGATTCTTATTCCTTTTGTACTTTCTAGCTGCCGTAACAAATAGTAAAAGAAGCAAAAATCCCGTAATAATAAATCCAAAAACTGATTTTGTTATTGACAGATCAAATGGTTTCAAAGTCGTGCTTGATACCTCACCGTTTTCCACGGATAAAGCACCATCTGTACCCACTTTAAATATATGCTCATCAACCATCACATAATTCTCATATTGATATGCGTGAGAAGTTAAACCTGGTATTTGCACTGGATTATGATAAAACTTGCTAGCCGAGAAGAATTTCAAACCATCATCTACCAACAAGATTGGAAGAGGAATGGAAATATGATTTTCACCAAATGATGCAATGTGCACTTGATGTTGGTCGGCAATGTGATGCATGATCATTTCACCTGCATTAAATGACTTCTTAGAATGTTCTTCTGAGCCACCAGACGCAAAAGCTGATCCAAAGAGTAAGAAGCTTACACCGAAAGCAAGAACTTTGAAAATTTTATTCCTCGTATGTGATTGAATTACAGACATTTACAATTTAATCTTCCCTTTATTTTAGGCTCGCAAGGTAAGCACTAATTCTTTATTTCCAAACATTGTTTTAAATAAAGAGTAAAATACTCTTTAGCCGCTTAAAATCCCACTAATCGTCCAAAAATCGACTGAAAATTGGTTGTAATAAATGCTAAAAATATACAGTTTAAAGACATTACCCTTCTAAAATAAACACTTGATCTGTTTTCGGTTGAGAAAAGATTTTAAGAGTTGAAACATTAACTTACTTAGACATGTCTATTATGAGCTTGTATAATACCAAGATTATAGCGGCCACACCTAGTCCCAAAGTAAATAGAGGATATTTATTATTCATATGACCGTCTAAATAATTACCAATCCAGACAAAAACTAGGATTGTAGCTACCATTTGAATAGCTAATCCGGAATATTTTAACCATTGCTTAGTAGATTTATGTTCTGGTTCACTTTTCATGTCCTTCGCAACTATGTCATTATATTATATACAAACAAGCTCATCGATATAGTATATATACAAGAACCAATATTTAGCCTTTATCATCAACTATACTTGCATTGGAGTCAATGTTCTTTGAATTACGCAATAATGAAACGAGCTCTCTTATTTCAAAAATTGTAAACACTAAATATAAGATCAGATAATATACGATGAACTCTGTAGCCTTAAATTCACTTAAAACTAAATAAGCAACGATATATAACACTGTCAAAAGCATTCTAAGACCAGTCCCTCCCATTACTCCTGTGAAAAATCGTGAATTAGACTCACTTGTAACCGCTTTTTGAGTTCGCTTTCCGATTAACAATCCCGCTACGAAATAAAAGAGTAGCGCACCCCAAAACCAAAGCGGCTCCTTCGCATCTGAAAAATATAAAAATGCAGCAGTACAAACAGCGAGTGCAATGCTTAATATTAATAGCTTGGAAACAAATCCTAATCTCATTTTATTTAAATTTACTTATTAGCAGATAGATAACGCCAAAAACAGCTAAAGAAACTCCTGAAAGCAGAAATATTGGATAAGTACTAAAATAATGATCGGCCCAATCTCCAACGTATACTAATACAATTACGAATGCCATGAGCTGAAATCCAAGTCCAGCGTAATTTTTAATAGGGCTCGTTTTTGTCTGTGCTTTCAACTTCTAATTAATCAATAGCACTAGAGACATCACTTCCCATGGAGCATGCTCCATTAATTTGCCCCCCAATCTCAACTACAATTTTTGATATATTTATGTCCCCGTTAATAATTCCAGTCCCCTTCAAAAAAAGGGTATCCGTTACTTTTACATTTCCTGTCACAATGCCACTTATGTCGCAAGATTTCGCCTTGATATCGCCTGTAATATTGCCACTTACACCCAGGACACATTTACCTTGTGTAAATACATTCCCATTTACTTTCCCATCAATTCTTAGATCACCAGTAGACACTATACTTCCTTCGATGGTTGTACCTTCTCCAAGTACATTTAACTCACCTGTAGGCTCATTAAATTTTTCTTTTTTACCTAACATATTTCTATTTTATATTAAAAATTGATAAAGTCTAACGGATTAACTGCTACGCCATTTTTCCATAATTCAAAATGAAGATGAGGACCTGAGGTAAGCTCACCCGAATTACCTACGAGCGCTATCGCATCCCCGAAATTAACAAAGGCTCCTTCTTTCTTTAGTATTACAGCATTGTGTTTGTAGACCGAGATAAAATTATTTGGATGCTGGATTACAACTGTATGTCCTCCAGCAGCTGTCCATCCACCAAAAATAACCGTCCCCTTTTGGACCGATTTTACAGTAGCTTTAGATTCAGCGACAATATCAACCGCTAAGTGTTTTTTTCCTACACTAAAGGTGTCACTAATGACTCCTTTGAGCGGAGATATAAAATTATAAATATGCTTCTCCCCTCCAGCCGACCTGAGCGTAACCTCTGATAAAGACTTAGTAGAAGAAGCTTCAGCGCCTGCTTCAACGATGGGGGAATTATCAATAACCAAGTTGTTTGCAGCTGTGTCATAATTTACATCCACATCTTCACCGGCAAGCACTTTGCTTAAAATTTCGGATTGTAAATTAAGTTGAGATAAATTAAGCTCCAGGGAATCTATTTTTTGAATCATCTCAAATTGTTCCAAATTACTGTATTTTGAACTCTTAGTTGGGAAAATTCTATTCAGCGGGGTATAGGCCAGCAGCATGTAAATAATCGTACCAAATATGAACAAACCTACACAGAGAATAATAGCTAGATTGAGCGGTGTAAGGGTGACGGACAATTTTTCTTCCAAATTCTCATCCCTCCTCAGAATTATTCTGTACCTATTCCTGAATGCAGTTGATATTTTTTTTCGGAAAGAACCCACTTTTTATTAATGATTGACGTATAATTAAAATATTTTTGCTGCTCTTCAGTTAATAAGCTAACAAAGGTAATACTAATAGTAATAGTTTGAAAATAACTAAATATATAGCATTCATTTTACTATTATGCATAGTAAATAACGCTCATGCACAGTCAAAAAAAGACCCATGGGTAAAAGAGAATTGGAATAATATGATTGCACGGTTCAATATTTATTTCAATGCAGATCAAAAAATGCAAACGGCCTTAGCGGACGCCGCTTCAAAACAAAAAGATGACTTTTCTACGTTTATTCCTATTTATCCATATGGCACGCTTGAAGACGCAAAGGCGTTGAGGCCTGCCATGGAAGAGGTCATGAAAAAGGCCTCCAAAGTTATTCAAAATAAACCTAGAAGTAAATGGGCAGACGACGCTTACTTTTTAATAGGTCAAACACAATTTTTTAGC
Source organism: Chitinophaga pinensis (assembly GCA_945889315.1). Classification (GTDB taxonomy): domain Bacteria; phylum Bacteroidota; class Bacteroidia; order NS11-12g; family UBA9320; genus UBA9320. The sequence continues at coordinate 8,664 of CAMDBP010000051.1, read as the reverse complement.
GGCGATTATTTTTCATCGATTGAGACCTTTCAATTTGTAAATACCAGCTATACGGATGAGGATATAAAAGCGTTAAGCCAATTATGGCTTATGAAAAGCTATATACAGCAAGGGAAATATGATGATGCTGAAGCGATCTACGGTGTTCTCAAAGATAATAAATCAACTCATATAGATTTCCAAACGGACCTTTATCTTTCTGCGGGAGACTTACTCGTGAAGCAAAATAAGAAAAACGAAGCTATAAAATTACTGAGGGCAGGACTAGCTAAACTAAAAAACAAAACCTTGCGTTATCGAACCAATTTTGTTCTTGGCCAATTGTATCTGGAGACCAAAAATTACAAAAAAGCAAGCGAAAGCTTTGTGAGAGTATTAAAAACTAACGCTCCTTACGAATATGTATTTCAAGCAAATTTAGGTTTAGCAAGAAGTTCCGCAGAAACTGGCGGACAAGGCTCTCAGAAAACCAAAAAATATTTAAGACGGATGCTTGATGATGATAAGAACATCGATTATTATGATCAGATTTATTACGAGTTAGCTATGCTTGAATTTGTTGGAAACAATAAAGATCAAGGGCTCTTATACCTGTTGCTTTCTTCGAGTTCATCCAAAAATAACAATACCCAGCGTACCAAAACTTACCTTTACTTGGCAGACTACTTTTTTAACGAACGGAATTATGAAAAGGCTCAGGCTTATTATGATAGCACAGTGGCAATTATTCCTGAGAAGTATCCTTATGTTGAAAAAGTAAAAGCAAAGCATACTGTACTTTCAAAATTGATTGAAAATATTGAGACTATTAGAACCCAGGACAGCTTAATAGCGTTAAGCAAATTAGATAGATCTGAACTAGATCGCCGAGTTGAAAAAATGCTTGCCGATGAACAAGAACAAGCCAAGAAAGCAAAGGAAGAGGCGGAAATAAAAGCAGAACAAGCAACATTAAACTCACGAAATACTGTAGGAATGCCCTTGCAAGATTTAAACCAATCTGGCAATCTTTGGTATTTTTACAGTTCGAGTTCGGTTGGCCGGGGCACTTCAGACTTTAATCGAATTTGGGGGAATAGACAACATAGTGATTTTTGGAGATTTATCAACAAAGGCTCGATGGGAAATGAACTAAAAGATAAAGACGAGCAAAAAAAAGATAATGAACTAGAGCCTAATCTACTTGTAGAAGACGTAGAGCAGAATGAAATATTAAAAGATGTATCTACGGATAAAAGGAAATTTTATTCAAATATTCCATTCACGGCGACTTCTTTATTAATTGCAAATAAGCAAATAGCAGATGCATACATGAGTAACGGTAAAATATACTTTGATGAACTTAAAGAGTACAATGAAAGTAAGCTCAACTTAACCACTTTACTTGGGCGATACACTAATACTATTCACGAACCTGAAGCGCTATTTTATTTATCCAAAAATGCGACAGAACTAGGTGATACGGCTGAAGCAAAAAGATATGCCACCACTATTGCGGTCAGGTTTCCTGAAACACTATTTAATAATGTATTAAATGCAGTTGCAATTAATGAAGACAATGCGGATGCTGACGCTATACGTATGTATGAGCAGATGTACGAATCTTTTAAATCGGAGAAATTCAGCACCGCTCTTAGCCTTAAAAAAGAGATAGATATCGAATATCCAGGGAGTTCAATCCAAGGTAAAGTAGATTATCTTTATGCCTTAACTATTGGGAAAACCAAAGGAAGAGAAGCATATCTCAATGAATTAAAAGTGGTGCAAGAGGCATACGCAGGCAATGAAATTGGGGATATTGCTGCCTATACTATTCGACTACTCACCACTGAAACGAATTCTTCGTCTAGTACCATCTTCTCCGCGGAAGATGGTATGTTTTTCTATGCAATTTCTGGGACCACTGCCGACCCCGGCAAGGTAGAAGTACAATTAACGGAGTATAACGAACGGTTTTTCCCCGGACGAAAAATGATTGTTCACAGCATCATATTTGGGGATAAGCAGCTATATTACATCAAGCAATTTGAATCTCAAAAATTAGCATTAGATTACCATCAAGAGATGGAACAAAATAAAGTATTTTTAAAAGATGCGGGTTTATCGGGGGCAAATTTTTATGCCCTAACAGAATCTAATTTTAAGACCCTAGTGACGAGTTCGAAAGAAGCCGAATACATTCTATTTTTCAACCAAAAATATAAATAAGCATAATGGCATCAACTAAACAAGCAGCTACGAATAACCTGACCTGGGTAACTAAATTATGGAAATGGTTTGGAATAGCCGTTCTAATCGGGGTATTGTTCCTGGCAAGTATTAAAATTGGGATATGGGGTGCACTACCAGACACTGCGGAGTTAGAAAACCCAAAAACTAAATTGGCTTCGGAAATTTATTCATCAGACAATACCGTTTTGGGGAAAATGTTTTATCAAGAAGATAGAACAAATTGCGATTTTTCAGACATCCCTCCTCATTTGAAAAATGCACTAATAGCGACAGAAGACGCTCGTTTTTACGAGCACAGTGGAATAGATGCAAAAGCCTTTATACGGGCTGTGATGAGACTAGGAAGAGACGGAGGAGGAAGCACCATAACACAACAATTGGCATTAAATTTATTTCAAGAGAGAGCAGATAATTTTGCTTTTAGAATAATCCAAAAAATAAAAGAATGGTTTTTAGCTATTGAAATCGAGAAACGTTATACAAAAGATGAGATTATACTTATGTACTTTAACACGGTTCCTTATGGTAATAGTTACGGTATAAAATCAGCTTCAAAGCGCTATTTTGATAAAAAAACAAAAGATTTAAAAATAGAAGAAGCTGCTGTGCTGGTAGGTATGCTAAAAGCAAATACATACTATAATCCTATCCGAAATCCTGAAAATGCCACCCGTAGACGGAACGTTGTTTTGAATCAAATGGAAAAATATAATTTTCTGGATGGACAAGCATGCGATAGCCTGAAAAAAATAACATTAAAGGCTAATCATGATTTTGTGGACCACAACAGTGGTCTTGCAACCTACTTCCGCTCATATCTTGATCAATGGATGAAAGATTGGACCCGCAAATATGAAGCAGAAACGGGTGTTAAATATAACATTTACGATGACGGACTAAAGATTTATACTACCATAGACTCAAAGTTACAGGCATTCGCAGAAGAAGCTGTTTATAAGCATATGGCTAAGTTACAACAGCAGTTTTGGAACGAAACAAAAGGAAGAGGCCGAGATCCTTTCTACAAAGAAGATGAACGAGGGGATATGGTTGCAGACCCAGATTATCCAGCACGAATGATAAAAAGTTCGCAGCGTTATCGTGACCTTAAAAAAGCATACGGTAGCAAAAAAGATTCTATAAATTATCATCTCAATAAACCAGTTAAAATGAGTTTATTCTCCTGGAAAGGTGATATTGATACCGTGTTAAGTCCGATGGATTCTCTTAGATATGTGAAGCAAATATTGCACACCGGATTTATGAGCTTTGAGCCCCAAACCGGATTTATAAAGGCCTGGGTTGGAGGAATTAATCACACACATTTTCAATATGACCACGTAAATAAAAAATCGGGGCGACAAGTTGGCTCTACCTTCAAACCTTTTGTATATGCAAGAGGCTTGGACGATGACAAAATTCAACCTTGTGAAGTAGAAAGCACCGGACCGGTAACCGTGGAATACGGGGATGGAATGCAATGGTCACCGCAAAACTCTGGTAAAACGGCTTCAGAGCTAACCTTTTATCAAGGCTTACAGCAATCTGTAAATACAATAACAGCACGAATAATGAAACGTCTCGGTCCAAATAGTGCGGAAGTTGTAAAACAAACCGCTGCTAATATGGGGATAGACGATAGTAAGTTTGAACCTTACCCGTCTATTTGTCTTGGCACCATGGATATTTCTGTTTTTGAAATGGTTGGAGCCTATGGAACGTTTGTAAATGGCGGCACTTTTGTAGAACCCATTTTTGTAACCCGAATTGAGGATAAGAATGGAAATGTACTAGAAGAATTTACACCTAAACGACAAGAGGCACTAAGAATGCAATCTGCATATATTATATGCAAAATGCTTGAGCGAGTGACCATGTCTGGAGGAACCGGAGCAAGACTTAGACGTAATTATAATATCCCTGAGGACATTTCCATTGGGGGTAAAACAGGAACCACTCAAAACAACTCTGATGGATGGTTTATGGGAATAACCCCTAACTTAGTAAGCGGATGTTGGGTGGGAGCCGACGAACGAAATGTACATTTTAGAAGTACCGCTCTTGGTCAAGGTGCGAATATGGCATTACCTATATTTGGTGAATTTATGCAACGAATTTATGCAAACTCACAAATGAATTGGGGACGTGGCATATTTAAAGCACCAGATATTGAAATGACTATTGATCTTAATTGTGCTAATTACGTCGGGGGGCAGAATAACAGTGATGCTGAAAATTCTGAAGGGGCACTAAATGATAAAGATTTATTTTAGTGGTAACGACAGATAACTGTATTAACTAAACATATAGCCAGAGGAAAAGTTGTCGATGATTGAACAAACATTGCTGTAATTTGGTAAATTTGAAATCCTTATAACCGCATTTACATGACACAATTAAAAATCATTTTACTATTCTCATTTTCTTGTGTAAGCTTAATGTCACATGCTAGTATTAGAGATTCATTATTTAAAAACCAACACTTTGAGCTCAGTTTTGGTCAATCATTATTGTTTATTTCTAACAGTAAGCAAATTGATCTTCGGACGCAAGAAGCATTAGTTGTTCCTACCAACGCAATTTTATTTTTTGCAGAGCTAAGGCCTTACAAGACCATGCGAATTCCTGTGTTTTTTAATTTGGCTACGGAAACAAAACAATTTGTAATAGACGGTAAAACCGTTAGTGAGCGGGCTGCCCCAACAATAGGAACGGGATTAACTTTTAAAATATTCGAATTAAAAATAGATTCTACTTCAAAAATTGAATTTGAAGCCGGCCCATTAACCAGTGTGTTATTTAACAAGAACAACAACTTGCGGATTGCGCCCATCATTGCAGGACGATTCAGAATAATGCGAGGTTCGAATTTTGTCATGTATGCAGGAATTAGTTACTCTTTGGGAATAAATGCATTAGGATTACTTTACGGCACAGGAACGATATTCTAGTTAATTTTCAACGAAAAGCCTACATCAATACTGTTCATACCAGCTAAATTTTTCCTGAATAATTCTGAACTTCTCATTCGTCAGATATTCTAAAAAAGCACCAGACACAGGGGTTCGTTTCTTTCCTTTTAGCCAAATTAGACTCCAAGTGGTTATTATGGGTAGTCCGTTTTTTACCCATGGCTCTTGCCATCACTTTTCCCGTAAATATTACCATTGACATACCTATCTAGCTTATGGTTGTACAAAACTTTTAGACACATAGAAAGAACTATTATTCCCGAAAAAGGTTAAATACCATATGAACCGAACGGAAGATCTATTGAAATTAAGACCGAAGATAAAACGCATTAAACATGAATTAGCATTAACGGTGGCCGAAGAATTTCAAAACCGCACCTTACGTCCTATTCTTAAACTGCAACATGATATCCTTGTATCGCTATTTCACAGTTGTCTTAGCAAGCATAAAATACGATTTGAAGAACTTAATCAAGATGAAAAGGAATCCCTAATCAATCTGCTATTTCAAAAAGATTTAGCATATAGAAATCAATCTATCGGAATCGTAATTGGTTTATTTACCTTAGAAGAATACAAACACTTCGCGCAAGAACCGGGGACAAATACAAAACGAATAACAACCATGCTAAAACAGCGTATTATAAGCACGTATAATACAGTTTAAGCTACTCGAACTCCTCGATCAAGATTCCCATTTTACCTACTTGGAAATCTCGTACGGCTTGCATAATCTGGGTTTGGTCATTCATTACATAAGGACCATACTGAGCGATTGGTTCATTAAGCGGTTCTCCACTTAAGACTATATAACGTGTATTTGCCGTAGCATTTAAGTTTATGGCATCGCCATAAAGATTAAACACCCCCATTTCTTTGGTAAGTAACTGTCCGCCCACAGTTTTAAGAGACCCTTCCAATACATACACCAAGGCATTAAATCCAACGGGCATTGGTATCTGTATTTCGCCATCTTTGGATAGTTCCCCTCTCAAAAGCAATTGAGGACTATAGGTTGGAGCCACTCCATCAGTACCTTTGTACTGGCCACTTACCACCCATATTTTACTTTTCTCCTCGATTACAAGTGGCGTTTGTTCCAGTGTAATGGGCTTATAAAATGGTGCATCCATTTTGTGCTTAGCGGGCGCGTTTACCCAAAATTGTATAAACTCTAGTTCTCCACCGTTTTCCGTAAATTCCTTGGGGAAACGCTCACTGTGTGTTATACCTCTGCCTGCAAACATCCATTGGGTACCGCCTGCATGAACTGTTGCTTTTTCGCCAAGAGAATCTTGGTGATTTACTGCTCCTTTAAAAATAAAAGTAACTGGAGAAAAACCTCTATGCGGATGCGGGCCTACTCCTAATTCTTGTGGTCGTTGTCCGCCTGGCAATATTTTATGCCAATGGTGAATTAACAGAAATGGATCCAAATTTTCTAAGCGTGCACTTGGTAAGGGTTGGTCTAAAAGGTCTCCACCCATATTTACTTTATCTGCAGGTATGATGTGTTTTATACTTCTGTTAATCATTTTACGCTTCTGATTGAGTGTAATTTAAGTACCTATTTTATGTTTAAGTTTACGTTTTTTATGCGTGGTCAGTTGGCTTTACAGTTGATCTATACCATTTAAGCATCTGATATGGTTTGCTTTTTTCTTTTCGTCCCAAAGTCTAAAATTTGCTTGCACACCGTCTTCAGAGTATGCACGTTCATGATGCAGATGATAGACAATAGCCTTGTTTTTCATGGACTTAAATTCAACCCCATTTTCAAGAAGCCTCCATTCTATATCATTATCCTCCCCTACTCCTGCACGCACATAGTCGGCGTCAAAACCATTTACCGCTACTAAGTCCTTTTTTGCCGCGCCCCAATTACATCCAAGCAGCCCCTTGTTGCTTTTAAATGCTAATGGGAAAGGAAGTCGTAATCCTTCTTTAACTTTCTTAGAATCTGAGCATAACAATGTATAAAAATTTAGAAGACTCATGGTGCGCTTCTCGAGTAAATTTTTACTAAATGATTCTCCCAGCATTACTCTTCTTCCGGCGTACACATAGCCTTCTTCTTTATGATTTTGGTATGCTCGTATAAAGTGTTTATCAGGAATACAGTCGCCGTCAATAAACACAATGAAGTCAGTTTGCGTCCTCAAAATTGCTTTATTCAGCATACTGTTTTTGCGAAATCCAAGGTCTTCCCTTTGGTAAATGTGATGTATACCAAACGTGAAATTTGCTGCATTCTCTTCCAAAAAAAGAACAGTTTCAGGATTATTATCATCTTCAGAAAGCAACACGTCAAATCTTTTGTCTGTTTGATTTTGAAGACCTAACAAGATGAGACGTAGATTTTCTAATGCTTTATAATACGATATGACAACTGTTATGTTTGAAGTCATTTCTCCCCTTAATTACTTGAAACATCAGGTCTATATCTTCTGTGCATGCCAATGAGCAACTTGCGAATTAATTGGTCTTTGCACAATCGATAATGTGTATGTGTAGGTTTTCTAAAGAGAGCACTTAGCTCATGCTTACTAAATTTCATGTCACCCAGCATGAGTGTTTCCAAAATATCTTCATCTTGCCAATTCATGGCAATTTTAAACTTTCGTAATACGACATTATTGGTCAGCACATCTTCAGGTTCTGGCTGAGGGCCTTCTTTTTTACCTCGTTTTTCGTTAATTAATCCATTTAAAAAAGCAGCCAACTCCTTGTGCGTCGCTTCTTTAAAACCCTCATATTCGTCTTTGAGTAACCACGCTTTAAGTTGTTCTTTAGTCACAATCATGCCTCCGGAAGCAAAAAGCTCCATCATGTACGTATCTCTAAAGTCAAAAGCATAGCGAGTTCTTCGTAGGATATCGTTTGTGGTCATGTTATAGGGCAAAGATAATAGAAAAACTAGGTTCGGTTGGATTCTTGCTTTTTGTGATCCGCTCTCTTCAAGACATTAATTCATTCAAATAAGAGAGCGTTTATTAACCCTAAATCTTACTTATCCAGTTTTAAATTTAGCACCTACCTTTGCAGTCATGTCTCGTGTAGCCATTCATACGCTCGGATGCAAACTCAATTATTCTGAGAGCAGCACCATTGTACGTCAATTAGAATCTAATGGTTTTACCAAGGTAGATTTTACTGAAGAGTCTGATATATATATAATTAATACGTGCTCTGTAACAGATAATGCTGACAAGAAGTGCCGCACTACTGTTAAGGCTGTTTTAAAGCAAAACCCAGAGGCTTACGTTGTGGTAATTGGATGCTATGCTCAACTTAAACCCAAAGAGATATCAGAAATTCCTGGTGTTGATATGGTTTTAGGCGCGGCAGAAAAGTTTAATATGATAGAACACTTGCACTCACTTCAGAAGGAAGAAAAAGCAATTGTATTTAACAAGAACATTAAAGAAACGCAAGACTTTGTACCTGCATTTAGTTATGG
>CAMDBP010000050.1 GCA_945889315.1 Chitinophaga pinensis | reverse complement strand
TGCGTAAGGCTCCACGGCCTTTTACATTTTTCGGTATGACAATATTATTATCCAAATCGTTGACTACATTATAAACCAACTTTTTGTACTATGCAAGTTAACTAGCTATAATTTCTCTTTTGTCAAGAGAAAACGATTCCTAACTACATAGCGCTTCGCAAATAGTGATCTTGATTGGCTTGATGTGTACTGTCTGATGGATACACATAAATCACTTCGTAGTGACGTATAACAGGGGCTTTTTGTGTGGTAAAGTTACGAACTTGCCCCCAACTAGACGACTTAATGAGCGTGTACTGTAAACTAAATAAGCCAGAAACCAACAAGAGACTAACGAAGACGATTTTTTTCATATCAAGTTCAATTATTTTCGTACAACGAAGAATTAAGAAATCATAGTATTGAAACGAGTACATTTAATTGCCATAGGTGGTGCGATTATGCACAACTTGGCTATCGCATTGCATAGAGCAGGATACAGGGTTACCGGTAGTGATGATGCTATTTATAATCCTGCCAAGGAAAACTTAGAAAAAGAAGGACTTCTACCTGCATCAATGGGCTGGGATGCATCGGTGATATCGCCAGATTTGGATGTGGTAATTCTAGGTATGCATGCGCGAGGTGATAATCCTGAATTAGCTAGAGCTCGAGAACTTGGATTGAGTATTATGTCATTTCCGGAGTTCGTTGCTCGTCATTGCCAAGATAAAAAACGCATTGTGGTAGCGGGAAGTCACGGAAAAACTACCACAACAGCCATGATTATGCATGTGCTTTCTGAGCTACGTTTGGATTTTGATTATTTGGTCGGTAGTTCTATCGACGGATTTGATTTATCAGTAAGACTAAGCGAGGCTCCGTTGGTTATTATTGAAGGGGATGAGTACCTTTCTTCGCCGCTAGACTTACGATCTAAATTCTTATGGTACAATCCACATGTATCTATTATTACAGGTATTGCGTATGATCACATTAACGTATTCCCAACTTTTGAGTTATACGTAGATACATTTAGAAAGTATATAGCTACGCATGGAGATGATGCTGTTTATTTTTGGTTTGAGAAGGATGAATATTTAGCTCAGCTGGCTGCAGAAACTACAGTCAAAAACAAACCGTACAATACGCCAAACTTTGTCTCTGATAAATATGGAAGTGTGCTTAAATACGGTGGTAAAGAATACAAACTAAACGTAGTAGGTAAACATAATTTAGAAAATCTGCATGCTGCCCAATTGGTGTGCGAGCAGATAGGGATAAATGCCGACTCTTTTTATAACGCTGCTGCAAGTTTTACTGGCGCTGGACGCAGAATGGAAAAAATAAAGGAGACAGAAAATCAGGTGGTATATAGGGATTTTGCGCATTCGCCTAGCAAGCTGAAGGCAACTACAGAAGCCATAAAGGAAACGTATAATGGGACGCTACTAGCGGTATTTGAGTTGCACACATTTAGCAGCCTAAATCGCGATTTTTTACCCCTTTACAAAGGCGGAATGGCCGCTGCAGATAAAGCAATTGTGTTTTATAACGATGCCGTTTTTGAGCATAAAAAAATGCAATTTGTGGAGCCCAATTACGTAGCAGAGTGCTTTGAAAATGTTGAAATAGTGCATTCTCCAGAAATTTTAGCAGCATTAGTAAATGCGGCATATCAAAAAGGGGATAACATTTTACTCATGAGTTCCGGAAAATTTGAAGAAGCAAAGTTTGAGTTTAACTAAGCGTTATAATTGCTTTACACGTATTTTAAATTCTAAGGATTCGAGTCCTTGACTGGTAACAGACGTAGGTTGCAAGGCAAAATACTTTTCTTTGTTTTTAACGATTAAAACAATTTCTTTTTCAGTAAATGCTTGCTGACCTACAAAATCCCACTTAAAAAACGGACTCAACAATTGATCTATCCGTGTGTAGGGCAAATCACGCGCATAAAAGTAATCGATTTCATTAAAACGGGCAGATGTATCAAGATATATCTTATTTAAATCTTGGTTTATATTGAGGGTTTGAAAAAGTCCAAAGAAAGCATTAGCAGTGGGGATATGGGGTAAATTAGGATGTCTTTTGGTCGAGTCCGAAATATAGGTAAAACAGATGTTCCAATCTTCTTTATTGGGCTCTAAGCGGGTAAAAAGAGCATCATCTTTTAGGCTAAAGTAAGAGTGGGCGTAATTTTGATTTTTTACAATCCATTTGGTTTGTCCTACTGAATCATTAAGCGCACCATACCGAATATGATAGGCAGAGTCTGTCGCGTCCAGGAGTTGAAATTTATAAAAATAATAGGTGCCGGTTTCTTCCCAAGTCATGATAAAAACGTCTTTATAGGATTCAGGATTGCTAAACGAATAATCACCCCACGCACCAATGGCTGGATAGGTGCCAGATGCCGTAGGAATATCTACTTGCCACGTAATTTTACTTGTCTCATAGCTGGAATTTATAGCTTTAAAATCGGTATTGGTGGTGTTGTGTATTCCTGCTTTGGCGAGTGGATTGATGTATATAGCCCAGGCATTTTCCGCATGCTGAAACTTGAGTTGCCATTGGGTTTGTACCCCAATGTTGTTGTTTAATAGATTGCTTAGGTTTACATACGTGGTTTGGTTTGTAGAGGTATTAAGCCTCACTGTAATTTCGTTTACTTTTTGCGTGGGCAATACTTCATCGGGCTCAAAACACGAAGTTAACAGCACCGCAAAAGCTATGTAGAATAGGTTTTTCACTTCAGTGTATACGTTAGTTTAAAGTAAAAAGATCGGGGCCTAGAGTTTATAAAATCAAAGGAGTTACCTTCTATTATATCTGTTTTTGTAAGGGTATAATTCGTTCTATTTACAAGCGTGCTGTTTAGCACATTGATTACCCCAAAACCTAGTTGGAGCACTTGACTTGGAAATGCGTAATTTAGGCCTGCGTTTACATTATTCATGGCATCATATTCCTTTAATAGGATAGTGCTATTTTTTAACTCAGATGAGGTTTTACGACCTATTAATCTTACTAAGGTATAACAAGTTAGTCCTGTTTTGGGAACGGTTAAATTACCTAGTATGGTTAGTTCAGGCTGAAAAAAGTTTAATCCGGTAGTGTCTTTTACCTCATTGGTACCGTGTATTACGGCTGTAGGTTGCAGCATCCAAAAATCACCTTTATACTTCATGCTGATATACGTTGCAGATCCTGAGGTTTCGCTTTCATTTTGCCATTTGGTACTGAGTTCGTTACGAGGCAGCTTATTATTTCTGTTATACAATAGGCCACTGTTAATGGTAATCATATCTTTCTTAATTAATAAATTAAGATGTAGCGTGCTCAAGTCTGTGGGCTCTAGTAATATGTTGTTTTGGTAGGTATTGGTTAAGTTGCTAGGATAAAACCATTGGCTAAATTGTGGATAGGACGTACTTCTCTGAAAACAAGCAGATAACTGCACGTCATTTGTAGGTGCTAAGGTTAGCTTAGCCATCGGCATCGCCTTTGGTTTAGTGAGATTGTTATTTAAGGTTTTAACTCCCCCTTCTAGTTTGAATGTATTCCTAAATTGATATTCAAATAGACCAAATAAGGAATAATCGGCATATTGGGTTGCAATAGCGTTTATAGTAGAAAAGTGGTTGTCAATGGTATTGCTCAGCTCTATTCCTAAGTTGTAATTTAATTTCTTTCCGGCTGATTTTAGTAGCAGTTGCATATAGCCGTAGTCAAATCCTGAGCTATAAATACCAGCTGCGTCATTGTATTTATTCTGCTTTCCAGTGCTTAAGTCTTTGTCCCAAATAGTGATATCATTGCTCATCCTGCTAATTAGTCCACTAAGGCTAAGGGTATGGTATCGGGAGAGTGCAGTACTCAAGCGGCCATTTATATTGTGACTGCTAAATTGGGTGGTTTGGTCTCTAACCCTCGAGGTGCCTTCCAGTATACTGCCTTTCTTTTTGAGGGTTAGCATGCTGTGGTTACTGGCAACATCTAAAGTTAAGCTACGTAATATTTTATAACTGTATTTGAGGTTTAGGTCATAGCGCTCGGCAGGGTGTATGAGCGTTGAACGCTCATTTTCAAGCGCAAAAAGAGCGGAGGTAAAACTTCTATTTACAGCAATTTGTCCTGTGTGAACCCTATTGGTAAGTCCCAACGAAAATGAAGTATGAACATCACTTGCAGAGTTATTTACAACCTGCGCAGAAGCACTTATGGGGGAATGGGGACCTTTGAAGGTGCGCAAGTGAATGATGAGGTAGCCACTATTTTTAATACCAACAGAAAGGGTACTTGTGAAAAGCTCCATTCGCTCGATATCCCACATAGGAATAGCTTTTAAGTTGTACCCGACGTTCTGATCCATCATGAGTGGGAAGTTGTCTTTGTACACGATGATAGAATTTGCAGGTAAATTACCTACCGTGTTTAGCGTAATATCACTACTTTTTAATTGATAGAAAAATGGTGTGAGTTGCAGCGCCTCTTCTAAGTTTGTAATGTTGTTGGCCGCTATATCTTGAGCAGTAAACGTAAAAAAAGCAGTACTATCCTGTGCACAAGACACAGAGACAAACACACCCAAAATGAATGTCATTATGTACTTCTTTGCGGTCACAACCTATGAAAGCCTTTACAGCTACAATGATAAGCACTAAATAAGTTAGATATCTAAATCCTATGGAGATGCAGCATATTTTAGGTAGATATTACGTCTACCTTACGTTTTAGTACAGAAGTGCCTATAAATACTATCATAAACACCAATCCAATAAAGGTAGAAATAGCTCCTGCTACAGATACATCCAGCCATTTAGCGGTATAATAACCTCCAATGGAACATAAAATACCGACCAGGCAGGCTAATATGAGCATCTTTTTAAAATCTTCTGTAAGTAGATAAGCAATGGCTGGCGGTCCCGATAAAAAGGCTATAACTAAAATAGCGCCTACGGATTCAAAACTCACTACGGTAGTAAGAGATACGCCGCTCATTAAAAAGTAATGCCAAAAGGTTACTGCTACGCCGGTTGAAAGGGCAAAATCGGGATCAAAAGTGGTGATAAACAAGCCTTTGTAACCCCAAATAACGGCTCCAATTAGGAGTACAGCAACAGCCAATAGAATAACAGTTTGCTTGGGTAATACTATGCCAAAAGCTATGGGTTGTAGCCAAAATGATATTTGTTCAATCTCGCCATACAACACACATTGTTGATCTAAGTCTGCATTCTGTCCCCATTTGGAGATGAGTATAATGCCAATTGCAAAGAGCAACGTATAAGAAATCCCAATGGCAGCATCGCTCTGTAGTCGTGCTTTTTTAGTAAACCATTCTATCATTAAGGTAGCAAGAATGCCACTGAAAGCAGCCCCCGCGAGTATCGGTAAACTTGCAGTGGAACCCGAGATGTAATACGCCACAAAAATGCCTGGTAATACAGCATGCGATATAGCATCCCCTATCATGACCATTTTACGCATCATTAAAAAACCGCCCATTAAAGCGCAGTTTATAGCAACAAGGCTAGCGGTTAGTATCGTATAAAAATCATTCATTCGTAAGGGATTTCACTTTGGTGCGGGTCTATTTCTGGTCGTTCTAAGAGTTTGATTAAATGCTTTTCTATTTCTGGGGTTATAACGTGTTCTATACCTTCGGCATCATCATGCACGTGGTCCTCTTGCATTTGAAAATACTTGGACAAGTAAATCTCCCATAATCTATGCTTACGGATAACTTCTCTTGCGGCTATTCTACCTCGGTCACTTAGTATAATAAAGCCACGAACTTGATCTAAATAATCTTGTTTTTCCAAGCGATTTAAAATAGCTTTTAGTTCAGATGTAGCGTATTTTTCTTGTTGTAAAAGAATGGAGGTTTCAATGGTTTTTTGGCCATCATCTGCTAGTTTGTAAATATCTTTTAATACGTTCTCGTTATTGATTTTGATGTGATTTCCTTTTCTTAGTTTTATTCTGGCAATTACGCCACGTTGTTTTCCAAGCATAATTGCTGTGATGGTAAATAAGGATAACACCACTACAATCCAAGGTCCTGTGGGCATGCCAGTTCCACTGTAGCTAATAAAAACACCAATTACCCCACTCAGAAATCCAAAAAGTCCGGCATATAGTAGCATTCGTCTGATAGAATTGGTTAAAAACCGAGCCCCAGCGGCAGGAGTTATAAGTAACGCAGCCATAAGAACGACGCCCACGGCTTGTACGCCAATAGCCACCGTAAGTACAGTGAGAAGTGCTAAAAATGACTTAAGAAAGTTAACATTAAAACCGATACCACGGGCATAGTTTTCATCAAAACTCACCAAGCTAAAACCGCGTAAGAAGAACAGAATACATGCAATATTTATAACGGCAATAATGGAAAAAAGCTGCACATCGGCTATGCTCATGGATGCTGCTTTCCCAAATAAAAAACTGTCTAAGCCGCTCTGTGCATCGTTGCCGCTATGCTGTATTTTAGTGAGTAAGACAATTCCTAAACCAAAGAACACACTTAAGGTAAGTGCCAATATTGCATCTGGTTTTAACTTAGATTTGGCTTGTACGTAATCCACAATCCAAATGGCCAACAAGCCAGAAATAACAGCGCCGATCAAGAAGTAAACAGGATTTTTAACTCCAGTTAACATAAAAGCAATTGCAACCCCAGGCAATACAGAGTGGGATATAACGTCACCTATCAAAGCGCGTTTTCGCAAATAGGTAAAGGTACCCACAACGCCAGAGGCAAAACAGAGTATACCAGAACCTATTCCAACGACAAAAAGCGTGTAGTTTTCAGCTGAAAAAAAAGTGGTGATATGTCCCCAAAATTCCATCATTTATGGCGAATTGGAAATTCTTTATTTTCGAGTTCTTGACTTATTTTAGATATGGTGGTAAGCTTTCCGCCATAGGTGTCCGTAAGTATTTGATCGGTAAAAACTTCTTCAGTTGGTCCACTTGCTATAAGTCTTGTATTGAGCAGAACCAGGTGGTCAAAGTAAGATTGTGCAGTGTGCAAATCGTGGTGTACAATAACAAGGGTTTTGCCTGCCTCTTTCATGTCTTTTAGCAGGGAAATAATCATCTCTTCGGTAGCAATATCTACCCCTGCAAAGGGTTCGTCCATGAGGAATAAATCACCTTGCTGAGCGATAGCTCTGGCTAAAAATACGCGCTGCTGCTGCCCGCCAGAGAGTTGGCTTATTTGTCGTTTGGCGTAGCCTAGCATGTTTACTTTTTCTAGACTATCGGTAATTATATCTTGGTCTTCTGTGGTTAGTTTTTTGAACAATCCACGTTTTTGGTATCGGCCCATCGCTACGATTTCCCAGACACTTGCAGGAAAATCCCAGTCTATGTCCTGTCGCTGTGGCACATAGCTCACTCGATCTCTTACGTTATTCAGACTTTGGTCGTACACCTTGGTAAATCCGCTGGTAGGTGTAACAACGCCCATAATGCTTTTTAGTAAGGTGCTTTTACCGCTTCCATTGGGACCCATTATGCCTATTACTTGTTTTTCGGGTAGGTCAAAGTCTATGTTCCAAAGGGCTGGCTTACGGCCATACAACACCGTAAGATTATGTACTTCTATAATAGGTGGTTGCTTCATTTTAGCCCTTTTATAATGGTGTTAACATTGGTTTCAATCATGCCGATATAGGTTCCTTCAAAGCTACCACCAGCACCTAAAGCATCACTATACAATGTTCCTCCAATAGTTAATTGGTAGTTTCGTGCATTAGCTCCGTCAAGAACGGCTTGCAGGTTTTTATTCGAAACGCTGGTTTCCACAAAAACCGATTTTATGTTATGCGTAATAATGTAATCAGTCAAATCTTTGACGTCTCTAGCTCCATACTCCGCAGCCGTTGAAATACCTTGTAACCCTCGAACCACAAAACCAAAAGCATCTCCAAAGTATGAAAAGGCATCGTGACTGGTAATTAATATTCGTTTGTCTTGCCCCAGATTGCTATCCAATGCAGCAATTAGCTTTGCTTGAGATGCGTTTACTTGCTGGGCATATACGTCATAATTGGCGTTCGTTTTTTCTAATCCTTTAACCTTAGACAGCTCGTTTGCAATTCCTTTCAAGCCTTGCATCCAAAGCGTAGGGTTAAACCAAACATGTGGATCTACAAGGTCTGAAGAACCGTCTACGCGCTTGAGCTTTGCAGGATCAATATATGAACCAATGGCATAAGTAGGCTTTTGATGGTTATAGTTTTCGAGCATTTTTGCCATTTTGCCTTCTAAATGTAGCCCATTATAAATGATAATATCGGCATTAGCTAGTTTTGAAATGTCACCTTGCGAGGCCTTGTACAAGTGTGGATCTACACCCGCACCCATGAGTGAAATTACTTCAGCTTGATCGCCGACTATGTTTTGCACGCAGTCTGCTAGTATTCCGGTGGTAGTCACTATCGTAATCCTGTTACTTTTTTTGGACTCGGCGCACCCAGATAGTATAAGGACAAAGAGCAGCCCAGCGTATATGGCCAATTTATACATTCAGCAAAGATAGGGGCTTTGTGCGCTTTTTGTATATCGTCTGTTGTAATTTATAAGCCGTGAATTGAGCAATGGTGTTTTAGCAGTCAGTGGTAGTTTCTATGAGTTTTTATGCAAGCATTGCCGTGTAATAGCACTTTGTATTTAGATTTGTTTCGAAAAATAAATGAGGTTTCTTTTATCTTTTTTGCTGTTTGGGATTTGGTGTATAGGGCACGCACAACTGTATACGCTCAAAGATCCTGATAAGGATAGTCTGGGGATTCGTCTCTTGTATGACTCCTTACCCCTCATGTGTGATTCTTTTTACCTTACCTTCAGTCGTGAAAAATCGGCAGATCTCAAGAAATTTGTGCCTGATGTAAAATACCTAAAAGCTACCTTTGATACCTTGGCCATAGTGTATAGAGAAGAGCAAGTAGTCTACCGGCAGCAAGTATTGCTCAGGCAACTTCAAAAAGACTACAAACGCATTTTAAAACTAGCCAAAAGCGAAAAGATAAAACTCGATAAACTCCAAAAAGGGCTTACAAAATATAATTATGGCGAAGATGCAAAGGGCAACGAGTATAGTTATATCACCGTAACCTGCACATATCGTAAGACTGTGTTCGAACTAAAGTATTTGGCCATTATGCTCAACGGTAAATGGTTTGTAGGTGACGAGTTGCTGTTAGAACGAATAGAATGAGAGGCATTATCATTATAGCAATTTGGGGAGTTTTTCCCTCGTGGGCGCAGACATGGCGTGTGCTCCAACATCCCGACCATTCAAAAAAAGCCATAGTAGCTCAAGATAAGGTAATCTCAGATTATGTGTATACCGAAGTAAGCGAACTGTCAGAGGGTAAGGCATTTGTGTCTCAAGGTTCCTTGTATGCTTATATAGATGCGCAAGGCAACGCATTAACTCCGTATCAATTTACGGTTGCAAGTAATTTTAAACATGGCTATGCCCTGGTTGGCGATAGTTTTTCCATGAGCGTGCTCAACGATAGTATGAGGCTAGTTGTTCCTTTAAAGTATCCTCGGGTTAAGTTACCTTCAAGTGATCTTATTGCGGTGCAATCTGCAGAGGGATATTGGGGAGTTTATGATGTGTACGGAAACCTTCGCTTGCCCTGTATTTTTGACTTACCTCCCCGAATTGTAAATAAGGATATTATTGTGGTCCGTCAAAACGAGTTGTATGGCGTAGTAAATGATTGTCATGAGTATCGTTTTTCATGTGCGTATCAATACATTACCCCTGACGGATTTGGATATAAACGTGGAAAATATGTGCGCCTATTTTGAGCTATGAGAAGTAAACATCAACCTCTATTTGTACTTTTACTTTTGAGCTGTATAAGCGCATGTACAAGCCAGTATAGAGGAAGAATGGTGCGTGTAAAAACACCTGTAACTACTCAAGTTGAGCGTCAAGCAAAGGTTAAAACACAACACGAAAATCCGGGGATACGTGAAAATAACCAAGCCGTAACAGAGGTTACAGCTAACCTTGAAACAGAAGAGGTAATAGGTCTAAATACGGATTATGACACAGTGCCAGAAAGCAAGCATGCTTCTCCATTTTATACTATTCCATTGCGCATTGCCCAAAAGCGACTAGCGCCCAAAGATTCTGTGTGGTCCAAAGCAGAAAAAGAAGATATAGACTACCGAAAATGGAAATATCGCCAAGCTAATAAGTACGCGTTGTGGGCGTTGGGTTCCTTATTAAGTACTTTTTTAACGTCAGTTTTCGGATTAATTGGCGCTATTATACTCTCTGCCATGGCCGTACATATTTACTTTAGATATAAAAATCCGGGAGTAACTGAACGGTACGGATTAGCCCTTGCGGTTCTCATTATTTCGATAGTACTCTTACTATTACTCATTGGACTAATTATGTTATTAATCTTTTTCTAAAACCGGAGTATTTGTTTACCCTTTTCTATTTCTCGCTTTATTTGCACTATGCAAATGACCACGAGTAAAGAGTTCGCCCAGAAATTAGATAGTGAAGATACACTTGCCAAATACCGCGGCCAGTTTTTTATACCTCCGGGAAAAACTAGGGCAGAGCAGCTCTACTTTACAGGAAACTCATTAGGATTGCAGCCTAAGTCTGTTGTAGATTATATACAACAAGAGCTTAACGATTGGCAAAAACTGGGTGTTGAAGGTCATTTTTACGGTAAAAACCCTTGGTTTAGTTACCATCATTTTTTTGATAAAGAAGCAAAACTCGTAGGGGCAAAACCAGAAGAAGTAGTGGTGATGAATAACCTTACGGTAAATCTCCACTTGCTACTTGCTACTTTTTACCGACCCACACAATCGCGCTATAAAATCATCATGGAAGGCGGTGCTTTCCCAAGCGATATGTACGTAATAGAGAGCCAAGTAAAACAGCACGGTTTTGCGTACGAAGATGCTGTGGTAGAGATAAACCCAAGAGCGGGTGAGTATGTGCTGCGTACAGAAGATATAGTAGCCAAAATAAAAGAAGTAGGAGAAGAGTGTGCATTGGTGTTTTTTAGCGGGGTACAGTACTATACGGGTCAAGCATTTGATATAAAAGTACTTACAGAAGCGGCACACAGCGTAGGAGCCTATGCAGGATTTGATTGTGCACATGCAGCCGGTAATATAAAAATGGCACTTCACGACTGGAATGTAGATTTTGCTGCGTGGTGTACCTACAAATATTTAAACAGTAGCCCTGGAGGTGTAAGTGGTGTTTTTGTGCACGAGAAGCACGGCAATAATCCTGATACTCCGCGACTAGCAGGTTGGTGGGGACACAAGGAAAGTGAGCGTTTTCAAATGAAAAAAGGTTTTATACCTGAGCCAGGAGCAGCAGGCTGGCAGCTAAGTAATGCTCCCGTACTGGCTATGGCAGCACATAAGGCATCGCTCGATATGTTTGATGAAGTGGGAATGGACGCACTTGTAGCCAAAGGCAAATTATTAAATACCTTTTTAGAACACGTAGTAATGGATGCACAAGCGTCTAATGATAAGCTAGAGTTTGAGATAATAACTCCGGCCGAGCGTGGTTGCCAACTGAGTATGCTAACTAATGAGAACGGTAAAGCACTCTTTGATTACCTTACAGAAAGAGATGTAATAGCCGACTGGCGACAGCCCAATGTAATACGCTTAGCTCCTGTTCCTATGTACAATTCATTTATGGATGTATGGGAATTTGGGGAGCTGATGAAGGGGTTTTGAGGGAGGTGTTGCTGTTTTATTCAATACGTTAGGATACAAAAAAAATACGGCTTCACTTTATTATGTGCTATTCGTAGCGCTGTAGTTCTATTTTTTGAAAAAATAACACATCGCCTGTAACCCAATCAAAGTAACACATCTTGCCATCACAGCGGTTTATAATCACAAAGTCATCTGTGACTGTGATACAGTTGTATTCTTCTGCCATTCTATGAAAGTTAATGGCAGTGGGGGTTAAGTCTGATTTATCGGGATGCATAGCTGCCATGAGTTTAGACCAAAATAGCTTTCAATTGCTGCATATAAATCGTTTTTCACTCAATTCCTATTCGTTAAAAAATAATACCATAGCTCGGGCTATGCAATGATTTATCGCCTTTACAAACCTTCGATAAACTCAATTTATTTATACGGCACTTAAAAACTAAATTGGCATTATAGCTATTTACAACTGCTGGATTTCTGCTAATCAGATAAAACAATGATAATTGCTTAGTTTAGGGTTGTAGAGAGTCGAAAATAGGTGATTATCGTTGTCTAATAATCAAAATTTCATCATCACTAAATTCCATCCAAGCCAAGTCATAGATGTAGTGAAATGTTTTGCCATTGCTATTCACCGCAGTGTGCGTGTGGTATTTGAATCTAAATTTTTTATCCGCCAGTACATTCCGATAAACTTTCACTTGTGTTTTATTCTTACCTAGCTGCTCTAGTAGAATGCCATGGTTTCGTTTGAGGTACTCGTTTATGCGTATAGCGGCTTTTTTACTCGCGTGCCTTAAGTGTATATGGTAGTAATTTTTGCACTTTATGGAGCAAAACAGCTTATCAGACCTTCCGCTCATTTCATTTTTACATATTTTACATTTTATCATGGTAAGGCCGATGTATAGTAACGAATATAGCCTATCCGTTAATAACGGTTAATAATAAATATATACATAATTCTTCTTGATTTAATCCCTGTTTTCTACGATTTTTACGGTATGAAAGCAGCTAAAACATCTCAATCCTCTATAAATCAAAAGATTACCATCTACAAACCACTGCCCAAAAGCAAGCGAATAAAGATACACATACCGTATGAGCTTAAAACGGAAAGAGAATCTTTCAAACAGCTCAACACTTCATTCTACCACCCTACTCAAAAGCTATGGAGTATTGTGAATACGGAGGAAAATAAGGAAGAGGTGAGAAAGCTCTTTAAAGGCAAATTGGTAGTCAAGGACACAGATACCACGCCTGCCCAACCTAAGGTCTTACTTTCCGAAAAAAGCCAAAACGAGCTAGATAAAAACCACCAAAAACTGGTGCTAAAAGGGCTAAGCACAAATACTATAAATACCTACCAAGGAAACTTGGTGCAGTTTTTCTCCTACTTTGAAAATGCTGATTTGCACAATGTTACCAAAGATCAGATCGAAGGCTTTGTGTATACCTTGGTAAGTAAATATAAAATAAGTGAGCAAAAGCAAAACAGTGTAATAAATGCCATAAAGAGCTATTACGAGCATACACTAGGCAAGCCGCGAGAATATTATAATATAACACGACCCAAAAAGAGTAAAGACTTGCCTAACGTACTAAGCAAGGAAGAAGTGAAAGCCATTATAAACTCGCCACAAAACATAAAACACAAGGCTATACTGTACACCATATATAGCGGGGGATTGCGGCTAGGCGAACTGATTCGGCTGCGGGTAACGGATATACGCAGCGACGAAGGATTTATTTTTATAAAGGACTCTAAGGGGAAAAGAGATAGACACACTGTTCTGAGTCCGATGTTGCTTCGAATTTTAAGAGAGTATTACAGACTGCATAAGCCCTCATACTGGTTATTCGAAGGACAGGACGGAGGACAATATACGGCTAAAAGCGTTCAAAATATTTTTAGAAAGGCGGTAAAAGACACAAACGCTAACCCTTGGAGTACGCCGCATACTTTAAGGCATTCGTTTGCGACTCATCTAATGCAATCTGGGGTTAGTATGCGTGTGATCCAGAATGCATTAGGCCATAGTAGTAGTAAAACCACAGAAATATATACCCGTGTGATAAACATTAACAATAAAACCGTAATGAGTCCTTTGGATTTGTTATAAAAATACTATTTTCGAGATATACAACGATGAGTAAATGTAGAATGGATAAACGACAAATATTTACCGAAAGTG
>CAMDBP010000049.1 GCA_945889315.1 Chitinophaga pinensis | reverse complement strand
CGCATGTTTATTAAAAAATAAACATTTTTGTTTAACCTTTTAAGCCATTAAAATCATGTTACGCGCAGTAATTATAGACGACGAACGAAAAAGTAGAGAGAACTTAGAACTATTGTTACAATCCTTTGTAGAAAATGTAGAAATAGTGGAACCTCCTCTCTGGCAAAAATGGTGGTTTATCATGCTTGGGATTGCGGGTATTGCAGGCATTATTTACGGGGTCTTTACCTCTAGGACACAAGCTTTAGAACGTTCATACAAACTACAGCTGGTAGATTCAGAGCTTACTGCTCTGCGCAGCCAAATGAATCCGCATTTCATTTTTAACTCATTGAATAGCATCCAATACTACATCTTAAAAAAAGAGCCAAAAGAAGCCTATATATACCTCAGTAAATTCGCAAGCTTAATGCGTAAAATACTAAATAATAGTAGGTTAAAATACATTTCAGTAGCCGACGAACTAGAAGGCCTTAACCTGTACTTAGAAATGGAACAAATGCGTATGGATGGCAATCTTAACTATACGCTAAAAACAAGAAATATTGATGATGTAGAACACACCAATATACCGACCATGTTAATACAACCTTTTGCAGAGAACAGTATTATACATGGATTGCTGCCTAAAGAGGATAATCGAAAGTTAGATATCGTTATATCAAATGAAAAGTCTCACTTATTATGTACAATAACAGATAACGGAATTGGCAGAGAAGCTTCGTCGCTAATGAATGCAAATAGAAGCAGTAAGCACACTTCTGCCGGCATGGCTCTTACCCAAAAGAGGTTAAAAATTTTAAGCTTAGGAAAAGGTGACTTTGACGTAGTTATTGAAGATATAAAAAACCCTGACGGGAGCACAGGTACTATCGTAAAGCTAATTGTACCAATAATTACCTGAAAAGATTAAATACAACCCAGCTACCCACATAGGCTAATCCCGTCATATATAGAAACTGTATCACGGGCCATTTCCATGATTTTGTTTCCTTATAAACCACGGCTAGCGTACTCATGCATTGCATTGCAAATGCATAAAAGACCATTAAAGAAAGAACAACGGCAATGCTATAAACAGGCTCTCCGTTAGCTAAGGTGTCTTTATTCATTTTATCGCGCAATTGATCAAAGTTTTCTTCATCACCGATGCTATAAATGGTACTCATAGTCCCTACAAAAACTTCTCGGGCAGCAAAAGAGGTTATCAGTGATATTCCTATTTTCCAGTTGAACCCTAAAGGTTTAATTACGGGTTCTATTCCTTTCCCAAAATGGCCTGCGTAGCTTTCTTCCAAATTAGCAGATTCTTGAATGCTAAAGCCACTTGTATTATTAGGACCGTAACTGGCTAAAAACCACAATACAATTGAAACCAGTAAGATCACTTTCCCAGCCTCCGTAATAAAACTCAGCGATTTTTGCCAACACGTTTGCCATATATTCTTCCATCTAGGCACATGATACACCGGCAGCTCCATAATAAAGTATGAAGGTATGTCATGTTTAATTATCCATTTAAACACCACCGCTGCAATTAGTGCTGCCACCGTACCTAAAACATACATAGCCAACATTACTAACGCTTGTAAATTTATAAAGCCAAAAATAAGTGTACTGGGTATAGCCATAGAGATTAGCAAGGTATACACAGGTAATCGTGCCGAACAACTCATTAATGGTGTCACCATTATGGTAATTAACCTGTCCTTCCAGTTTTCTATATTCCGTGTACTCATTATGGCGGGTATAGCGCATGCTGCACCACTAAGCAACGGAACAATAGATTTACCGCTTAAGCCCAAGCCTCGTAGCATTTTATCCATAATAAAACTAACCCTAGCCATATAGCCTGTATCTTCAAGCAAGCCCATAAAGAAAAAAAGTATGGCGATTTGAGGTACAAAAACCACAACACCAGCTATACCAGCTATAAGACCGTTTACCAACAATCTCTTTGGCCAACCGTCAGGTAGAGCGTTGGATAAAAATTCACTGAGCATTGAAAAGCCACCTTCTATCCAATCCATAGGGTACGATGCCAATGTAAACACACTCTGAAAAATAACCAAGAGTACACACAAGAACATTAAATAACCTAAAATTGGATGTGTAGCCCAAGCATCTATCTTATTAGAGATGAGTTCTCGCTTCGATTTTAACGTAGTTGTCTTATTTAGTAATTTCGTGATTGAATCGAAATGACTCTCATGGGTATGATCATCGGCTGATCCAAACTGATAATGAGGCACAAACTGTTCCTCACCCAATGCTTTTTTTAATAAATCTACACCTACTCCAGTACGTGCATTTATTTTAAATACCCGTACACCTAATTCTTTTTCCAGTCGATCTGCGTTTATTTCAAACCCTTTAAAATCAGATATATCAAGCATATTAAGCACTAAAACCATTGGGATTTTAAGTTGCGCTAATTGACTAAAATAAAATAAGTTTCGTTTTAGATTAGCGGCATCAGCAATATATAAAATGGTGCTCGGTTCTGGTTTCTCAAAGAATACTTTGATCGCTTCTTTTTCGTCTAAACTCTTGGGATTAAAGCTATACGTACCCGGAGTATCTATCAACTCAATGTTGACGTTACCC
This sequence comes from Chitinophaga pinensis, assembly GCA_945889315.1. Classification (GTDB taxonomy): domain Bacteria; phylum Bacteroidota; class Bacteroidia; order NS11-12g; family UBA9320; genus UBA9320. Next base: position 12,432 of record CAMDBP010000049.1, on the reverse strand, counting down.
ATCTGCAATCGGCCTACTTTATTTTCTATCGTGGTGCCGGGCACATTGGTAATTTTTTGCCTTAGTCCAGTAAGCTGATTAAACAAAGAAGACTTGCCACAATTGGGATTCCCCGCTAGAATTATTTTTGTTATCTCCATGCTAGATATTAAATAATGGGTCTAGAAGTTTTACAATAATCGTGTCAGACTCATTATTTCGCATGCTTAGCGTGTACTCTTCAAGCTCATACGCTATGGGATCCCCAAATGGTGCTTTAAGTATTGGCTTAACCAGTACGCCCGGTAGACAACCCATTTCAAGTAATTTTTCTTTAAATGGTGAATCATCTATGGATGAAATCCTGGCTATTTGTCCTATTTGCAGTTTAGTTAGTTTCACTTCCTAGCTGCAAAGATGTATTTTTATTTGGATTAATTAAAGATAAGAGAATTTGCTACCAACTTAATAGCGATTCAACTTTCTCTTTTAAGCGTGCTTTTCCCATGAAATTCTGTTCTAAATCAGCATTAAACGGAATAGGCGTATCTAAGCTTCCAACACGCATTACTGGCGCATCTAAGTAGTTGAAACAATGCTCCCCAATCCACGCAGAAATTTCACCTCCAATTCCCCCTTCAAGTGTGTCTTCGTGCACGATAATTACCTTTCCCGTTGCTTTTACCGCAAGCGAAACCGCTTCTTTATCCCACGGTAATAGGCTACGTAGGTCTAGTAACGTCGCATCCAGATTCATTTCTTGTATCACTTCCTGACACCAATGCACTCCCAAACCATAGCTTATGAATGTAATGTCATCACCTTCATAAATCTTCTTTGCTTTCCCTATTTCTATGGTAAATTCATCTAGACTCACGTCCTCTTTTATACTTCTGTACAAGCCCTTATGCTCAAAAAACAAAACAGGATTAGGATCTTCAAATGCAGCAAGTAAAAGGCCTTTAGCATCTGTTGGATTACTTGGATACACTATTTTAAGCCCCGCAATATGAAAAAACCACGCCTCATTACTTTGGCTATGAAATGGTCCAGCTGCAGAGCCTCCGCCGGTTGGCATTCTAATCACAACGTCACTATTCTGGCCCCATCTGTAATAGGTCTTTGCTAAATTATTGGCTATTTGATTAAACCCGCAACTCACAAAGTCTGCGAACTGCATTTCCACCATCGATTTTTTACCCATCATAGATAAACCTAATGCCGCCCCTAAAGGCGCCGCTTCACTTATTGGCGTATTTCGCACACGATCTACTCCAAATTCGGCCACAAATCCATCTGTTATTTTAAAAACGCCCCCGTATTCTGCAATATCTTGTCCCATAAGTACCAGATTATCATACTTGCGCATTGCAGTTCTTAATCCGTCCTGTATAGCATCAATGTAACGCATCTCCATACGCTGCTCACTAGGCTCCATCACTACAGGTGAGTATGGTTTATAAACATCTCCAAGTTCTACGGAGGTATCGACCTCTATACTTTCATGGATACTTAATATTTTTACACCTTCATTGATTTCCTCTGTTATCGCGTCCTTAATTTTTATTATTTCGGAAACTGTTATTAGCTTGTGGGTCAAGAGATAATTCTCAAAATTAGCGATAGGGTCTTTTTTTGCCCACTCCTCCATCAATTCTTGAGGCACATACTTGGTGCCACTTGCCTCTTCGTGACCGCGCATCCTAAAGGTTTTACATTCTAGTAAAAATGGTCTTGGATTTTGCCGTAAATCAGCAGCTATTTTTGATATTTCTGAATAGACTTCCAAAATATTATTCCCATCTATGGTTTTACTCTCTATTCCGTAACCTATTCCTTTATCTGCAATATTAGCACATCTAAACTGATCTTTACTAGGTGTACTTAGCCCGTAACCATTATTTTCAACCAAAAAAATAACAGGCAAATCCCAAACCGCTGCGAGGTTTACAGCTTCGTGAAATTCTCCTTCGCTAGTGCCTCCATCTCCAGAGAAAACCAAACTAACCTTTTGTTTTCCGTCTAATAAATTGCCCAATGCAACCCCATCGGCAACGCTAAGCATAGCTCCCAAATGGGAAATCATGCCTGCAATATGATACTCATTCGTTCCAAAATGAAAAGAACGATCTCTGCCTTTGGTAAATCCCCGCATATTACCTTGCCATTGATGCAAGAGTTTTTCAAACGGAATACCTCTCGCAGTGAAAACACCCAGATTGCGATGTAACGGCATAATGTATTCGTCAGCGTCGAGTGCCAAGGTTGCTCCTACAGCAATAGCTTCCTGCCCAATGCCGCTAAACCATTTACTCACTTGACCTTGTCTTAGTAGCTTGAGCATTTTTTCCTCAATCATTCGCGGTTTTACGAGCGCAGCATAAAGCGCTGTTAGTTTTATGGTATCAAACTGATTGAATTTATCGAAATTCATATTGTTACACGAAATAAATACAATATTTCTTAGTCCTTGGCATATTCCAAACCTATTTTTGCGATGTGCTTCTACTTCTAGATAATTATGACTCGTTCACCTACAACTTGTACGACTACTTCGTACAATGCGGGGCAGAAGTGCAGGTGGTAAGAAACAATAACTTAAATTTAGATACACTTGTAGATAATTATGAAGGTATAGTTATTTCTCCTGGTCCGGGCGAACCCAAAGATGCAGGATGCACCATGGAAGTTATTGAGCGATTTCACAACCAATTACCTATACTAGGGGTTTGTTTAGGGCTGCAAGCTATTGGTCAATTCTTTGGCGCTTCCTTGATTAGAGCTAGATTTCCAATGCATGGCAAAGTAAGTGAGCTCACTTATGAAAGCGATCACCCTTTTTTCTCCGGAATAGAACTTCCTTTAAACGTCTGCAGATATCATTCTTTAATTTTAGCCGATCTGGAAGGTACACCTTTAAATGCAATAGCCCGCAGTGAAGACGAAGCAGTAATGGCATTGGCGCACAGTACTTTGCCAATTTGGGCAGTTCAATTTCACCCGGAGGCTATTTTAACCCCACAAGGCAAAATTCTAATTTCAAATTGGCTAACCCACCATAAATTATCCCAAAACAATATTGTTTAGCCATTAGTTACTATACTTGTAGATATACTTTGAAAGTAATCAATTACATATTGCCCATACACCCCATCACCCAGAGCACGTCGCGTTTGGAATGCATAAAGCTTATGATGGATTATTTCTGTTTTGAACTACCCGTTCTTCGCAATGACACCCTCTATGGCACAGTGCAATTAGATGAATGTATACACAGCGAAGAAGAAACCATAGAAACACTTGTTGATGGTGGGTTTGCCAGTGTAGGTGGCAATTCTCACTTATTTGATGTACTTCACATTTTTAATGAGACAAAAGCGAATGTTTGTTGTGTGTTGAATGATGAGCTTCAGTGGATAGGAATCATTACCAAGACTGCTGCCATAGAAGCACTTGGGCAATCTCTTACCGTTAATCAAGGAGGCGCAATTCTTATAGTTGAAATGGCTTCCTATCAATATTCTAGCAGCGAGTTAGCCCGTCTCATAGAAGGCGAAGGAGCACAATTGCTGGGCATGTGGCTTACGAACGTTGCTGAAAGTGGTCGAATTCAGGCTAGCCTAAAACTCAATATTAAAAATGCTGAGCGCATCATTAATAGCTTGCATCGTCATGGTTACGAGACTGTTGCTTCTTTTGGCGATGAAGATTACCAAGAAAATGTGGAGAACCGTTTTCAATCACTGATGAAATACATTGACCTTTAAACAGCTATTCTTACTACTATTTTTAGGAGTGAGCACTCCTAGTTTTGCCCAGCTAGTTACGATACATAAAATCCAGCTAAAAGGTAACAAGCAGACCAAAGATTTTGTAATTCTTAGAGAAATGCTCTTGCACGTAGATAGCGTTTATACTACAACAAATAATGGCCATTTTAATGACCTCCTTGCGCTTTCTAAAAACCGAATATATAACCTAAACCTCTTCAACAAAGTTGAATTTATACTCGCTGAAGACACTATTATCAATGAAGTTACTAACTATACGTTAGAAATTACCGTTTTAGAAAAATGGTACATCTGGCCTATTCCGCTTTTAGAATTTAGTGATCGAAATATAAATGTTTGGAGTGGATTTAATTTTGATCCAGACCGAACAAACTATGGGATAGCTAATTACAACTACAATCTTTTTGGTCGTAACCACACCTTAAAAACCAACTTAAAAACAGGCTACAATAAGGAGTTCGGTTTGGAGTACAGAATCCCTTTTATAAGCAAAAACTCAAACTGGGGAATAACCGCATCTGCTAAATACGCATCTCAAAATGAAGTTTGGTTAACTACTACCAACGATTCATTACGTTTTTTTAAAAACGGAAATAATAATTTATTCCAATCTACGGAGGCTCGAATGGAGATTTCAAAACGCATACGGCCATTATTTAAAACATTTGCCAGTTTAAGTATGTACAATGGCGCACTAGCCTCGAGTGTTCCCGACTCAGGTTTTTTTTTGAATAATAGTCGCAGACAACACAATTATGGACTTGACGTAAAGGCAGAAATAGATACACGTGATAATATCTATTTCCCGCTTACCGGTTATTTTTATCAACCCATTCTAACCCTTCAACAATGGAAAAATACTAGTGCTCAAACTAATTTAAAATTACAGCTTAAAGTTCAACGGTTTAAGAAACTTTCACCCAAATTTTATTCAGCAATGTCTGGCTATTTACATCTAAACACGGCGCAAACCATACCTTATTTTTCGCGCAAAATGTTTGGATATAATGAAATTATTCGGGGTTATGAGCGATATGTGATAGATGGCAGCTTGGGATGGAAATTAAACACTGCTCTGCGATACCATTTACTAGACAAATCTGATCTAAGACTCAAGTTCTTACCTGGCCTCAATTACAAAGTACTACCTTTAAATTTGTACATAGAAGGATATATAGATGGGGGAAGAGTAAATTATGTAAGCCCTGATGAATCTAACCGTCTTGTGAACACCTTTTTATATTCAACTGGCTTAGGATTAAATGCACTCATCTATAACGATAAAATACTGCGAATAGAATACAGTGTGAATAGTTTACAAGAAGGTGGTTTATTTGTACACTTTAAGAAAGCAATCTAAGATGAAAATAGCACTTTACGGAAGAGAGATCATAACTGCCGGCTTTGAAGTTTTTTTCAATAGACTGGTAACACTGCTTAATGAGCATCATATTGAATTTGCACTAGTAGCTAGTTATGGCAAATTTATGGAGAAAACCTATGGTAGGAGTTTCAACTTATGTGAGAGTAATGAACTAACGCCTGCACATTTTACTTGCCTTATAAGTCTTGGCGGCGATGGAACAGTTCTAGATACTTTGCTTCTAATTAAAGATAGTGAATTGCCCGTTATGGGAATTAATCTGGGTAGATTAGGTTTTCTTGCTAACATTCAAAACGAAGAAATAGAGGAGGCAGTTTTAGCCTTAAAAGAAGGAAGAACAATAATAGAAAAAAGAGCATTAATTCAAATCGATTCTGACATTTCTGAATTAAATGATTTTCCATATGCCTTAAATGACTTTGTCGTACAAAAAAGAGATACATCAGCAATGATAACCGTTAAGGCCAGTCTAAATACTTATTTTTTGAATAATTATTGGGCTGACGGACTTGTTGTAGCTACTCCTACAGGCTCTTCTGGATATTCGCTTAGTTGTGGCGGACCACTGTTATTTCCTGGAAGTAAATCGTTGGTTATTACTCCAATTGCCGCTCATAATCTAACCGTAAGGCCAGCAGTTATCTCAGATGACACTGTTTTGAAAATAGAAACCAGCAGTAGGGCAGATTCTGTACTTATTACGCTAGACAATCGTTCATTTATTGTTCCCGCTAAAACTGTGCTTACTATAAAAAGATGCTATTTTGATTTTCACATGATCAAATTAAACGAGAACTCTTATTTGGATACCATACGAAATAAGCTGTTGTGGGGGGCTGATAAACGAGATTTTAAGTGATGCTACTCTCTATTTTTACTATCTAGCCAGATGGTAACCGGGCCATCGTTCAGCAAACTAACCTGCATATTAGTACCAAAAACCCCCGATTTAACGGGAACAATTTGAGCACTTTCTGCCAAAAACGCATCATATAAAGGCATAGCAATTTCAGGTCTAGCTGCGTTTAAAAAAGAAGGTCTATTACCTTTTCGAGTACTTGCATGGAGCGTAAATTGGCTTATTACCAATAGTTCGCCTTTTATATCCAAAAGACTAGCATTCATTTTGCCATCTGCATCTGCAAAAATTCTCATCTGCGTTATCTTACTCACCAACCATTTAAGGTCTTCCTGAGTATCTTTAGATTCTATTACCAACAACACCAGTAATCCCATTCCAATTTCCGAAGGAATACCTTGCTCTACAGATACGCCTGCCTTACTTACCCGTTGAATTAATGCTCGCATGGTGCAATTTTAGTAATTATTATAGTTACAATTCTTAAACCACGAACCAGTCACTCCCATAATATTGGCAACAAAATGAAGATTAGGTCTACCCTTTTGATTATTTTATTTATTTTTTACTGAATGATTATTAATATACCAGTTGAATTTAGATTTACTATTCCGCTTTTACCTGACTAATCATATTTCGTCGCTTTATCATCTCCAAATTAACCGTTCTATTCCCTCTTTACAGAAAGCATTAACTTAAACTATTCTTAAAATTTATGGTGTAGTAAATCGTCTTTAAACAAAAAAAGTCCCGCCGAAGCGAGACTTGTATGTGACTGATTGTCAAAGTGGGAACTGCTGGATTCGAACCAGCGACCCTCTGCTTGTAAGGCAGATGCTCTAAACCAACTGAGCTAAGCTCCCCCGTAAAAGGGCTGCAAATATACTAACGATTTCATATCTGCAAAATATTTTTTTAATAGACACATTATTGTTCTCTGTTAATTCGTTTTACCGTCACATAGCAAGATATTTCTTTCATTTGCTACTCATAATTATTACCCTTGAAAAAAGCACTTAAGATACTAGCAACCGTTCTATTTGTCCTTGTTTTGCTTATGAGCGGAGTAGTCTATTATTTTTATACCAATATAAAACCCATTCTCGTTACCGAGATAAATAAAGCATTAGCCGTAGAAGTAAATGTAGGCGACATTAGCATTAGTGGCATTCGAGATTTTCCAAACTTAGGCGTTAAATTTACCACTGTGACCATCAATGAGAGTACACCTTTTTACCAGAAAAAATTACTAGAGGCTGCAGAACTTTCCCTTTTCGTTGATATTCTTAGACTCTACAAAGGAGAGTATGTCATAGATGGTATCGTTCTTAGAGGAGGTCAACTCTATGTAGCTGACTTTATCAGCGGGAATAATTACGACATAATAAAACCTAGCACAGATACTAGCACCACCGCATTAAGCTTTGAGATTAAAAGCCTTAAATTGAACGATTGCAAAATAAGATATGAGCATACGCCAAGTCGTTTCAAAATGAATGGATTTACGCCTTATTCTCAGATAGGCCTAAAATATAAAGATGAAAACACCTTTCTTTCTATTAAAACACAACTGGAATCAACCTTGGTTTCACTCGAAGGAAACAAATACATCAACAATAAAGATTTGAGTATCAATACGGCACTCACTATTAATACGCTTAAAGAATTTGTGGTTATTGACCCAAGTAACATCAAAATTCAAGAAGTGAAATTAAGTACAAGAGGTAAAGTATCCTACGGAAAACTATCCGATATAGACATTGCATTTACCAATGAGAACACCACCACACAATCACTGCTTAGTATACTGCCTGCAAGTGTTACGGAGTCCATGAGCAATCTTCAATTGAAGGGGGAAGTTATTTTAGATGGCTCTATCAAAGGGAAAACCTACGGCCGTAATCAGCCAGGATTTGAAGTGCGTTATGATATAAAAAATACCGATCTTACCGTGATTAACAAAAATATCTCACTGAATGGAATCATAGCAAAAGGCAATGTAAAAATTCCCAACATAAGTCAATTTAATTCCGCATACGCTACATGCACTATTAGCTATGCAAGTAGCGGAAACAACCAACTATCAGGGGAAATAACCGTAACTGATTTTGACACACCACACATCACATGGGATGGCGAGGCTAATTTAGATGCCGCATTTTTAGTCGCCTTCGCTAACACTACTAATTTTGAAACGACTAATGGAAGAGTTAAAGTATCCGGACAGTTTGGATTGGTGTATGACGCTACTAATGAGGTGTTACTAGAAAATAGTCTAACCTATAACGGAAGCGTAATCCTAGAAAAACTATCAGGAACTTTAAAAAATCCAGCACTAAAACTAAACGACCTCAACTTAAATCTTAGTGCCAACAATCAGAAAATGGTGATTAATAGCCTAAATTTTGATTACAATAAGACCACAGGTAATTTAAAAGGTATTATTGAAAACTACCCTTCGCTTTTGGATGAAAATTCGGAAGCAGAGATAGTTGGCGATATGTCGGTTAGTAATTTAAATGTGAATGAATTTTTTACTACATCAGCTTCCGTATCTGAAGAACAAAGTGCATCGTCCGCCTTTTTAATTCCGGTAAATTGTGAACTAAAAACAGAATTTACCAACTTCGTATATAATGACTTTCACGCCGAGTCTATGACGGGAACACTGCTATCAAATCGCACAAGCATAAGCATGCCTAATGTGCGCATAAAAGCATTAGAAGGAACTACAACTGCAGCCATTGGCATAAAAAACTGGGGAGATAATCACCTGCTTGATATTCAGGCTGATCTGACTTCCATCAACATTACCCAGCTTTTTAAGCAGTTTAATAATTTTGAGCAAAGTGAGATAACAGATAAGCACTTAACCGGAACCTTATCCGGAAAAATTATTGCCAAGGTTATTTTGGATAAACAATTTGAACCCATTCTTCCCAAGCTATACGCAAAAGCAGACATTGTCATTGAAGACGGAGCCCTCATAAACTACGAACCTCTGCGCGAATTGTCGAAATTTGTAAATATAAAAGAACTCGAAAAAGTACGTTTTAAAACCCTAAAAAATACCATAGAAATCTTTGATGAAACCATCTACATTCCACGTATGATGATCGAAAATAATGCTATGAATCTAGAGTTAGAGGGGACGCATACATTTAGCAACTATATGCGATACAGTATGGGCCTTAGCGTTGCCGAGTTGCTCGCTACCCGAGCTAATTGGATTGCTAAAAAAGCCGAAAAACGTATTGAAAATAATAACAAAGGAGGACTTACAGCCTATATTATTATGGAGGGAACGCCAGACGACCTAAAATTACGATACGATAAGGCTACTGTGAAAGAGAATGTAAAAGGAGAAGTTCAAAAGGAAAAACAGAACTTCTTACGAGCATTAAAAGGTGAGGCGACATTAGAAACGAAGGTGGAAACGAAGGATTACGAGAATGTATGGGACGAGTAATTATATGTCATCTTGTAGTTTAAATAACTCACTGGCTATATAATCCGCAAAAAGTAACCCTGAGGATGTTAACGTTAATTGCCCTTGACTAATAGTTATCCAGCCCCGTTGTTCCCAATCACCTAGCTCTTTTGAAAATAACGTATGTATTGGATGTCCATAGCTAGAATTTAACTCCGCGAGATTTACCCCCCACTTGGTTCTGAGTCCCGTAAGTAGGTACTCATTTACACGGTCTTCTACACTTAAAAATTCACTTTCAAAAACGTGCTCACCCGCTGCTATTTTCGAAATGTACTCCTCATTATTGCTTACATTCCAACGCCGTTCGGTACCTGTAAAGCTATGTGCAGAAGGCCCTAGACCTAAATATTTTTTATTTTGCCAGTAGGCAGTATTGTGTCTCGAATAATTTCCGGTTTTACAAAAATTGGAAACTTCGTAATGCTCCCAACCGTTAGAATGGATAATAGCCACTAACGCCTCAAAATGAGTTGACGTATTTTCATCCTTGGGAGATTTATATTTCTTTTGATCTACCAATCTCTGATAGGGGGTATTAGGCTCTAACGTTAGTCCATATGCACTTAGGTGATTGATAGGCAACTCCAAAGCATGCTCAACAGTCTCTTGCCATTCTTGCAATCCAAGACCCGGAATTCCATAAATTAAATCTAGTGTAATATCTGTAAATCCCACACTAGCAGCCATATCTATACATTTTAAAGACTGTGCGCTGTCGTGACTTCTATTCATCCATTTCAGATGGTCATCATTAAAACTTTGTACGCCAATACTTAACCTATTCACGCCAAGCGATTTAAGATCAGCAAGATAACTTAAAGACAAATCATCGGGATTGCACTCAAACGTAATTTCTGCATTTATAGCAATAGAATACTGATTATAAAGCGCATTCAAAATACTACTCAGTTCATTTTTACTTAGAACGCTTGGTGTTCCTCCTCCAAAATAAATGCTGTCCATTACATCCTCCCTATTAAAGAAATTAGCGTTAGAAACAATTTCTTTTTGCAGGTAACTCAAAACTGCATCCTTATGCTTTAAAGAAACATCAAAATGAAAGTCACAATAAAAGCATGCTTTCTTGCAAAAAGGGATATGAATATATATTCCTGCCAAAATTATAGTAAGTGCTCTTTTATTATCGTTTACCTTTGTAAATAGAAGTGCACAAAGTTATTTCATTTTGGAGCTTTATGTTGGTTTGCTTGTTTGCGCAAGCACAAACATACACCTTGCATGTATTGGAAGGTAAAGAATCAACCTATTTTAGCGTTAGTGATAGCTTTTCTGCTATTAACAAACTCCGAGAACAGGTTGTCGCGATACGAAATGGCGGTTATTTAGCGGCAAGCGCAGATTCTTTATGGGCATACAATGACACACTTCATGCTCTAATTCTCAAAGATATTGTGTATGAATTCATACACATACGATCGCATAATATCACCTCTGGCTATCTACCTTTAGCCCATACAACACTTACACGTTCTGCATTTTTAAAACTTCAAAATGAGATTTTAACCTCCTATGAGCAAAGTGGATATCCTTTTGCCATAGTGTATTTGCTTGAGCCAAAAATTGCCCAAGACACGTTGACCTGCGTGTTACTTTTTGATCCTTACCTAAAATTCACCTACGACACCTTAGCCTACACGACAGATTGCTCTATAAGCAAGTCCTACCTTAGCACTTACCTGGACATGGAAGAAGGCGGCATCTATAATGAGCTTGAAGTTCGTGAAATAGATAAAAAACTCAGAAACTTAACCTTAATAAAGCTTAACTCTCCTTCACGAATTGTATTTTATGAAGGATTAGCTCGACTTATTCTCAATATCAGTGACGTGGTGACCGACCGGGTAGATGGCATTGTTGGTTTCGCACCTAATAGTGCAAACAGCGCTGAAAATAGGTTACTTATTACAGGAGAGGTCAATGTTGAATTAAATAATCTGTTTAAAAGCGGGAAGCAGATTGCCCTACATTGGCGGAACTACCTACAAAACTCGCAAAAACTCGATGTTAATTTCACCTATCCTTATTTGTTTAATACGAAACTGGGTATAAATGGTGAATTTAGCTTAAATAAGTTTGATACGGTATTTGTTAATTTAAAGAGTAAGCTATCGTTTAGATATCAGCAAAAAGGCAACAATTATCTCCAATTTTATTATCAAAACATTAGTAGCAACTTGCTATCTGTTGATACTAATGTAATTCGCTCTGTCAAGCGAATACCAACTAACAATCCGTTTAAGATAGATAATTATGGTATGGCTGCATTTCAACAAGATTTCGACTACTTGCCAAATCCACGAAAAGGCTACGCTATCTCTGCTGACATGGCTGTTGGACAAAAAACGTTACTTCGTAACACTCAAATTAATCAAGTAAAATATGTCAATACCGAAAACGGTAAATTAATATCAATATATGACACCATAAACATCCGGAGTCTTCGGTTAGACTTCAAAATTCTTTCTACCCTATATATTCCGATCAAAAAGCGAGGCACCTTTCGCCAGCAAATACAATTTGATGCACTATTTGCCAAAGATATTTTGTTTAATGAGTTATATAATATTGGCGGATTTAGCTCCCTCCGCGGTTTTGACGAAAATGAGATTTTTGCCAGTAAACTATTAGCCTATACTGCAGAATATCGGTATCTAATTGGAGAAAATAGTAATGTGGGCTTATTTGTGAATGCCGCGGCTATTGAAAACATATTAGAAAGTACTGTTTTGGTAAAAGATATCCCATTTGGGTTTGGTGCTTTAGCTAATATTCAAGTGGGAAAAGGCATATTAAATCTTGCATTTGCCTTAGGTAGTCAACAAGGAAATAACATTAAACTAAATTCAGGGAAGTTTCACTTTGGAGTGGTGAATTATTTTTAACCAAAATTACCGACCTTTGCTCT
>CAMDBP010000048.1 GCA_945889315.1 Chitinophaga pinensis | reverse complement strand
CTGCAATGAGGCCCGAAAATGCAGAAGCACCACTTACGGCGGCTATTCCCAAGCATAACGGAACGGCTACCAGAAATACAATTAGTCCTGATGGCAAATCAGCATTGAATTGCGAAAAATATTTTTTCATGAAACTTATTTTATGTTTTAAAACGGGTGGTTTATAAATGATTATCTCATAAACCTTAAATTTAGGTCACCTTGGATAGATGAAATAATCCATTACCTGAAGATGACAAGATAAAAACGAAGTTTTTAAACCGTTTCGGGAGGCTCGGTTGCGACACCTATACTTATTGCCGAATAATAATTGGCGGCATGTATACCGTAAAAATTGCGTTGAAGCACATGGAAGATGGTGAATGAGCTGTCTGATACCTTTTTCAGATCGTCCTCTATTTCAGTTTCGGAGTCTACCTCCGCTTCACTGCACTCTGCTATTTGGGGAGTTATGTGTTCGTATACCAAATAGATAGAAGTAGCCAACATAATCAGCGTTAGTATCACAATAGATATAGAGGTAGTGGGTTTCAACGTTGTGCAAATAAAAGATATTTTACCTACAAATACACCATGCCAACTGGTTACAAAAGTTCTATTCCTAAGCCTTCTCGTATAAGTTCTAGCTCTCCTTCGCTGGCATCTATTACCGTGGTTCCCACATTATGCCCGGCTTCTCCATCTACAATGTAGGCAACTTTATTTTGCCACACTTCAAATATTTCTTGTGGTTCGGTAAGGTATTCTTGTATTTCATCTTCGGAGTGAATAGAGGAACATACCAATGGGTTTCCTAATTCAGAAATGATAGCTTGACAAATTTCATTGTCAGGCACTCTAATACCAATCGTTTTTTTGTTTTGTCTAAATATTTTGGGAACGTTGTTGCTAGCCTTTAGGATAAAGGTAAAAGGACCTGGCAATAGTCTGTTCATTACTTTATAGGTAGGATTAGAAATAGGAGAGGTGTACTCACTCAGACTGCTTAAATCTTTGCACAGAATAGAAAGATTGGCATGGCTAGGCTTTTTTTCTAACCGTCTACATATTTTTTCCATGACATCGCGGTGAAGTAAATCACCAACAATGGCATAAATAGAGTCGGTTGGTATGATAGCAAGTCCCCCGTTACGAAGGACTTGTACTATTTCAACTATGGTTTTTGAATTGATGTTATGAGGTCGTAATTCTACAAATTCGCTCATAAACCAGGTGATTTAAGCTAGAACAGCTTTTACCTTATCCGCAGCTTCTTGCAATACGATAGCAGACTCTACACGCAGACCGCTTTCGTCTATTATTTTCTTAGCTTCTTCTGCATTGGTTCCTTGCAGTCTTACAATAATAGGTACGTGTATTTCGCCGATGGATTTGTAGGCTTCTACTACGCCATTGGCAACTCTATCGCATCGTACTATACCACCAAATATATTGATAAGAATCGCCTTAACATTAGGGTCTTGAAGGATAATACGGAAACCAGCTTCTACCGTTTGAGCATTTGCTCCTCCCCCCACGTCAAGAAAATTAGCAGGTTCACCACCACTTAACTTGATAATATCCATTGTTGCCATGGCAAGACCAGCGCCATTTACCATACAACCTACATTACCATCAAGTTTGATAAAGTTAAGGTTATGTTTTTTAGCTTCTACTTCAGTTGGGTCTTCTTCTGCCTCATCTCTAAGAGCAGCAAAAGCAGGATGTCTGTATAATGCGTTATCATCTAGCGATACTTTACTATCTACCGCAATTATTTTATCGTCTGATGTTTTAAGAACGGGATTAATCTCAAAAAGAGAGGCATCAATTCCGATGTAAGCATTGTAAAGAGAGGTAACAAACTTCACCATTTCTTTAAATGCATTTCCACTTAGGCCTAAGTTAAACGCAATTTTACGCGCTTGAAAACCTTGTAAGCCCAAAGCCGGATCTATAAATTCGCTGTGGATTAACTCTGGAGTGTCATGAGCTACTTGCTCTATGTCCATACCTCCTTCGGTGGTGTATATAATTACATTTTTACCGCTATTACGATCTAGCAATACACTCATATAATACTCAGATGGCTCACTAGCACCTGGGTAGTACACGTCTTGGGCCAGGAGTACTTTGCTTACGAACTTACCGGCTGCACTTGTTTGAGGTGTAACCAAGGTCATACCTAGTATGTCATTTACTACTTGTTGAAGTTGTTCGTCGTTTTTGGCGAGTTTTACACCTCCACCTTTACCACGGCCACCAGCGTGTATTTGAGCTTTTACTACCATCCAGTCTGTGCCGGTTTGCTCACGCAGCTTGGCTCCAGCGGTTAGTGCATCTTCTTTTTTGTCGATTACGATGCCTTCTTGTATAGCAACTCCGTATGATTTTAGAATTTCTTTGGCTTGATACTCGTGTATGTTCATATTGCGGCCGCAAAAATAGGCTTTGTATGGTGTTATAAAATAGAAACTTTGAAAAAAACGTCACGGCAAAACATGGAACTGTTTAAGGTTTCTTTACCCATATTTTTAAAGGACGAATGGTTAACCAGCGGTATGCTATTTATATCAAAAAATAAAATGATACATTTGATAAATTGAATTGATAAAAAATGAAAGTCGGCTATTTCTTAATGATGTAGCCTCCACTAGCCATGTTAAGTAAAAGCCAAAGGCACAGACAACAAGTGGTATAATGCGAAAGAGACGGTAACGGTGGTGCGGTAGTGATTGGTTATGGGGTGGATAGGAAAGCAAGGTTACTTTGGCCTCGCTTTTTTAGAGGTAATGATCCTAGACATAACATTATAGTCAGATCTCTCGGGGCTTACGGTTTCATTCTTCTGGTGACAGAGCCTCGCATATTAAGGGGTTTGCCTTGGCGTATTTCAAAATAGTGGTTCCGTCTTCCAAGTATATAAGATCTCGTATCTCTTTGTCGAGTAGTCGTGTAAATAGTTGTTTGTTTACCTCGTAATACACCACCGTACCATTTTGATACGACTCTCGGTAGTCGATTTTTGCATATACATAGTCAAACTGGTGAGTGAGAAGATAGTGTTTACGCCAAGTGTTTATGCCGCTAATGGCTAACGGTCCTCCGAAAAAGGACATCACCAACACCCAACTTATGAGTCGCTCGTAATTGAATCGAAAGGGCGTATCTACAGACTTCGCTATAAATCGCGTATAGGCTTCGTTTGCGGCAAGTACTAAAGCTATACTGAAAATGGCAAATCCAAGAATTAAGCGCTGACGGTCATAGCTCGCATAGTCAATAAAATAGTTGGAATACATGATTTGTAATCCCCAGATTAGGAAAGTTGTCAGACCCAACATGCGCAGGATAAAAGGAAATTTTTCGAGTCCACTTTCGTATTTTCTTTTAATCCGTAGCTTGCGTTCTTCCTCCATCTCAACAGCACGCTGTCTTAAGTTGATTTGAGGAAAAACAGATTTGCGGTTTTTTAAATTATGTAATCTTTGTATCTCGAGCAAATACGCCAGTTTTAACTTTCGGTCGTACGCTTCTTTGGTTTCAGGATGAACAAGATTTTCTTTGGCTTGATTTAAGTATTGTGTAATTTCAGCCGCACTTGGATCTGGGTTTATATCCGGATGAACTATCTTTATTTTAGCCTTGTAGGCCAGTTTTACCTCTGCTATACTTGCATAGTTTTCTACACCTAATATCTTATAATAATTTACCATAACGCATATAGCCTTTTACTATACTACTTTATACATTGCGATAGTAACACTGCTTTGGTGAAATTAAAAATACTTTAGCGCATGATTTCAGTTAAAGAGCTTCTTAAGCAAAATGTGTCTTTTATGCTATGTGAAAATATCCAAAAGCATTAAAAGGCACAATACGATAACCTCCATCTTATCCATGTGAAGTTTTTCATAAGTACATCATTGGCTACACTATGTTGATACAAAAAAGAAGTAGACTAAGGTTTGGCATTGGTTAATGGATTATTTTTGACAGTAATGTCGTTATATACACAATCCATGCTCAGAGACGGCTCGTTAGACGGCAAAGTTATATGGGTAACAGGCGGAGGAACCGGTCTAGGTAAATCTATGGTAAAGTACTTTGTAGAGCTGGGAGCTAAAGTGGCTATATCAGGGCGCAGAGAAGAAAAACTACAAGAAGCTGCCGCAGAAATATCAATTAAAAATGTTTTCCCTGTGGTATGCGATGTGCGTGAAAGCAATGAAGTAGAAGCGACAGTAAAAGCAATAGTGGCTCACTTTGGAACGTTGAATGGCTTGGTAAATAATGCCGCAGGTAATTTTATTAGTCCTACCGAAAGACTTAGCCACAGAGCATTTGACGTGGTGATAGATATTGTGCTTAAAGGCAGTAAAAACTGTACGTTGAGTTGCGGTAAGTATTGGATAGAAAATAAAATTCCAGCTAGTGTTTTGAATATTGTAACTACCTATGCTTGGACCGGCAGCGGCTATGTAGTGCCCAGCGCTGCGGCAAAGGCTGGTGTCTTGGCCATGACTAGATCGCTAGCAGTAGAATGGGCTAAATACGGTATGCGACACAATGCTATAGCTCCGGGTCCGTTTCCTACAAAAGGTGCTTGGGATAGACTGTTTCCAAAAGAAATGTCAGACAAAATTAACTTAGAAAGCCGTGTGCCGCTGAAGAGAGTGGGGCATCATCAAGAGTTGGCTAACCTAGCCGCATATCTCATGTCAGATTTTTCTGCTTATGTGAATGGGGAAGTGGTAACTATAGACGGTGGTGAATGGCTGCAAGGCGCTGGTCAGTTTAATCAGATGGAAGCAATAACCCAAGAAGAATGGGATTTTCTCGAAAAAATAGTACGTGCTAATCAGAAAAAATCCTAGAACATATTCTTTATCGTCATTCGTAGGTCATCTCTACACAAGGTGACATTTGAGACGAAAATTAATTCTTATTTTGAAATTATTTAAAAAAAACATTGAAACACTATTTTACGCTTAGACGCCTTATGACAGGGCTTTTTCTGGTAGCTTTGATTAGCACAACCACGGTAACCTTAACCTATAGTGGTGGTATGTCAGCAGGGTATACGAATGCCCCAGGTGAGGCCAATTGTACCTCATGCCACAGTGGTAGCTTGCAAACCAGTGGAACAAATTACAACAACGTCAGTCTTTCAGGAAATTTTACAGGTAACGGCTACATCCCAGACAGCACCTATACCATAACACTCACCTACTCCCAGAGTGGGAAATCTAAATTTGGCTATCAATTAACCTGTCTTAAATCTAATAATACGATGGCAGGCAGTTTTTCTTTGATTTCGGGTAATGCTAAATCATCTATAAACAATACTTCGATAAGCGGTGGTACCCGTTCCTACATGAATCATACTTCTAGTGGCAATTCCGGTAGTGGTTCTAATACGTGGATTTTTAATTGGACGGCGCCATCTACCAATGTTGGTCCGGTTACGTTTTATACCATTGTCAATTCGGCAAATAATAATGGAGGTAATAGCGGTGATGAAATTATTGCTAAGAATGTAACTATTTCTCCTTCCAATCTATTGCCAGTCGCAACGGCAAGCGCGAGCACTACAACACCTTGCCAAGCGTCGGGAGTTACCTTAAATGGCAGCTCAACCAATTCTGCTACAAGCTGGGCTTGGACTATGTCTGGCGGCAGTCCATCGGCATCAACAGCTCAAAACCCATCGGTAGTTTATGCTAATCCAGGCACATACAGAGCCATTTTGGTGACTAAAAATGCCAAAGGGTTCTCGTTGCCTGATACTGTAACACTCGTGGTAAAATCTTCTCCTTCTGCATTTATTGCTGGTGGTGACAGAACTATTTGTCAAGGCGATTCGGTACTATTAAGCACCGCTTTTTTGCCAACAAATACCTATGCATGGAGCAATGGAAAAACATCAAATTCTATTTGGGTAAAAGACTCTGGAACCTACAATGTAAGCGTTCAAGCAACGAACGGCTGTGGCAGAGTAAGTAACAATGTGCATGTTGGATTTTACACTAAACCTAGCGCCACTTTGACGAGTAATGCTAGATTTTTCAATGATTCTGCTTGTGTGGGATCTCCTGTGCTATTACAAGCCAGCAGCGCCGCTTTTGATAGTTTTTATTACTACGCAAATAATGTGCTTGTGGCTACATCAGCGAGCAGTACGCAAACGGTAGGTTTTGATTCTACCACCGTATTTGGTTTACGCGTGCGCAATGCTTTGGGTTGTATGAGTGATCTTATTACCTATCAAGTGATAAGCAGAAGTAAAGTAGATGCACCAGTGGTAAGTTGCCAAGCTTCTACACCTAGTAGTATAGATTTTAGTTGGACCAGCAAAGGCGGTCACAATGGCTATCAAGTAAGGATAAATGGAGGTAACTGGATAACGCCTTCTAGTGGTACAAGTGGTACTACACATACCTTAGCGGGCTTGCAACCATTAGACTCTGTTTTACTGCAGGTACGCGCTATTGATGCAGCGCCATGTTACTATGGTGAGGTTGGAAGTATTAAGTGTTACAGTCAAGCTTGCACACAGCTGCCTGCTACTATTACGGCTTTACCTGCAGTGTGCAAAGGAGATTTATGGACGATTACTGTGAACGGACTTAAGGACAAAAAGTACAGCCTTAGTATTAATAATAGCCTGCCTTTTCTGGATACATTAATTACCTTTAATCCTACCATAACAACTTCGTATACGATTGCCATAACAGATTCAATTAACTTAGTGTGCCCTGCCAAAGAAATTTTGGTGCCCATTAAGGTAGATCGCATAGGTGACATAGAGTTAAAAACAGATAAAAGCGGTGCATACTGTCCCGGTGATAAGATTACTTTTTCTGCGAATGATAGTTTAGATTACTTTGAGTTTTATTGGAATACGAATAAGGTGCAATCCGGAGGTGCAAATAGGTATGAAAACCAAGTAATGGCAGCTGGAGATTCTCTCTACGTTATCGTAAATAAGGGAGTATGCTCAGATACGTCACAGACCATCTACGTAAATATCGAACTAGCCTTAAATCTTAGTTTTACCAATACCCGAGATCGCAGTGTGTATACGTTTATTCCTGCTATCAAAGGATATCCTCGATATACCTGGGATTTTGGAGATGGAAGTGCGTTTAGCAACTTAGAAAGTCCTACCCATGACTATGCTAGTTCAGAGGGTAAAAATATAAAAGTTAATCTGGAAATAGAGAGTGTAAACGCCTGTGTTTATAACCAAGAAGAGACCATTTTATTACCTGCATTTAGCAGCATTTCTGATTTTGCATCGTTAGGATTAACGTTATATCCTAATCCGATGACCGATGTGCTTGTAGTTAAAAACACGAATCCCAAAAATAGTCGTTTGGTTATGATTAATGCGGTGGGTGAGGAAGTAATGAATCGTACCTTAAACGAAACTACAAGCATAAATGTGGCAGGCCTTTCTCCAGGAATTTACTTGGTAAAAGTGATCATGGATAATGCAGAAGCAACCGCTCGATTTATCAAAGAATAACAGCGCAAAAAGATGAGAGGTCTTGCGAGCTATGGCCAATAATGTTAAATAGGAGAGGTGTCAGTGGGTTTCCATTCTACCTTTTATAGTTTCACTTTGCATTAGTTTAGCTAAACTATCCAGCTGCGGTTGCAAGTCTATACGCTGTTTTACGGTAAACTCAAGGTCTGGTTGGCCGGCATCAACCCATGCCGTGTACCAAAAACAACCTACCATGAATATGGCTTTTTTCATTCTGCGTTCCACCATCTGATTTAAAGCAGAATGATAGGCCGAAGAAAATTCTCTGCTGTATACTTTTACCGTAGTGGCTCCTTTGCTTTCAAAGGAATACTTGGTGTTGGGCATACCCAAGGTAAGTTCTCTCTCCATCGCAAGCACCGAGTCTTTCGCGGCAAAACTCTCTGCTACTGTCTGCCAGATGGTGGTGAGTGGAGCATGTAAATAGACCGCTTTACCCGTGTAGAAATCATACTTAGTTGCGAAAATTTCGGGTAATCTAGATTCCCAAAGTCCGTGTATACCGTGTTGATTGGTAAGTTGTCCGTTATAGTTTTCGGTAGTATGCAGAGGCACATGAGCATCAGCTATGTAATGCCCTAAATCTGCACTGAGTTTTATTATTTTTTCATAATCACGTTCTTTCATGGCTTTGGTAAGCCAGGCTTTAACCTTCATAATGTGCCAAGGTACAATGCCATATTCCAATAAGGTCGCTTCAGAATATTTGGCTACGGCGCTATCCCACTGCATGGGTATAGTATCAATTGGAGCTAAGGTCTCGTAGTGGTCCAAGTCGATGTAATGTCTGGAGGCTTCATCGTCTACGGCATATCGTCGTTGATCGGCACGTACCGCAAACTCTTGTATATAGCCAATATTTTGCTTGTAGAAACCAAACATTTCAGGTGGAAGCGTAAAACACGCTATATAATTTATTTCCTTGTGCGCATAAAATCCCCATGGAATAGACGAGATAGAAGCAATGCACAAAATAAGGGCAAATAGAATTCTCACAACCGCGAAAATAGGGAAATAGATAAAAGTATAACTGGTAAATTACGGATTTTCAAGGAAGCTTTTGGGTGTTTTATCCTTGAATCCGTTAGGACGAGTTGTGCTGATGTTATTCCTTTTCTTTGTAATGATAGTGCACCGTGGTTTCATCTTCTTCGGGCATATTCCAGTAGCCCAATTCATCGTCATCATCGTCGTTAACTTGTTCATCGTCAAAAAACGTCAGTCTTTGTGGTCCTTGATTTCGATAGTATAAAGCCGTTAATACCCCACTAATGGCTCCCGCCAAATGTCCTTCCCATGAGATGTCTTTGCCTATAAGCAAACCGTAGTCAGGGAATAAACCATATATTAAACTGCCATATAAAAAGATAAGGATAAAAGATGCTGCTAGCATTTCTTTGTTTTTGGTTAAAAATGCATGCGTGACTAGAAAGAAAATAAAAGCGTAAACTAACCCACTCACACCAATGTGGTTGGACTGATATTCTCCCATAAAAATAAGTAGAATTCCCGTTATGAGTAGGTTAAGAATAAGGATACCGGCTCTTTCCTTTTCAAAATAAGTGAATATGAAACCCATAGCCAGCAGCAATGGAACTGTGTTAGAAAAAAGGTGATCAAAATCGCCATGTAAAAATACCATGGTAAAAATACCGTAAATGCCTCGCCATTCTCTCGGGTGCATCCCCCAT
The DNA here is from genome assembly GCA_945889315.1 of Chitinophaga pinensis. Taxonomy (GTDB): domain Bacteria; phylum Bacteroidota; class Bacteroidia; order NS11-12g; family UBA9320; genus UBA9320. The sequence goes on along the minus strand of CAMDBP010000048.1, from coordinate 6,241 downwards.
GCATTGAGATGAAGATCGAAACGCAAATTGATAAAAAAAACGATCCATATAGCCAATACAATTAGCAGGGGCCATACCATAGCATCAATTACTTTTAATATGATTTTTATCACTCTTAAGGGGCTATTTCAAATTACGTTCCGGTATCAAAAGTATGACAAAATGCCTGATAGCCCATGCTTCTTATTCATGAATAACAGGTTTAGCATATTATTTACCCTTTACTCATAGAGGCATTTGAAAAGAAAAAGCTAAACTTGCAGCCATCTAAAAAAAATGGCATTACAGTGTGGAATAGTGGGCTTGCCCAATGTAGGAAAATCGACGTTATTCAATTGTTTGAGCAGTGCAAAAGCAGAAAGTGCAAACTATCCTTTTTGTACAATAGAGCCAAATGTGGGCATGATTACCGTGCCTGATGAGCGTTTAAAGCAAATATCGGATATTGTTAATCCGCAAAAAATAGTACCTACCACGGTAGAGATAGTAGATATCGCAGGTCTTGTTAAAGGAGCCAGTAAAGGAGAAGGACTTGGAAATCAATTTTTGGGGAACATCCGTAATACAAACGCAATATTGCACGTGGTTAGATGTTTTGATGATGATAACATAACGCATGTCGATGGCAGTGTAAATCCTGTTAGAGATAAAGAGATCATAGATACAGAGCTTCAGCTGAAAGACTTAGAAGCAATCGAAGCAAGAATTACCAAGGTTAAAAAACTAGCTGATTCTGGTAATAAAGAATCTAAAGCTATTTATGATATCGCCATACAGATAAAAGAATGCCTTGAACAAGGTAAATCTGCCCGTACATTAGACCTAGATCCTAAACACTGGGAGCTGGTAAAAGATCTTAATTTACTTACTGCTAAACCTGTTTTGTACGTGTGTAACGTAGATGAAGCAAGTGTGGTAAGTGGCAATCACCACACCCAAGCGTTTACAGAATCGGTGAAAGATGAGAACGCTCAAGTGATGTTTGTGTCTGCTGAAATAGAATCAGAAATGATAGACATGGAAGAAGATGATAAAATCATGTTCTTGGAGGATATGGGCTTAAAAGAAAGTGGTGTGAATAGGATTATTAACGAAGCTTATAAGTTACTCAACTACTACACTTACTTTACGGCGGGAGTTAAAGAAGTACGTGCGTGGACCATCACCGCAGGATTTACGGCACCTCAAGCTGCGGGGGTTATTCATACGGACTTTGAACGCGGTTTTATCCGTGCAGAGGTCATCGCTCTAGAAGATTTTTTAACCCTAGGATCAGAAGCCAAATGCAGAGAAGCGGGCAAGTTACGCGTGGAAGGAAAAGAATACTTGGTAAAAGACGGAGATATGATGCATTTCCGTTTTAACGTTTAATCACCAGCAATACAAGTTTTAAGCATCTTGTTATACCTGAGGGAATAAAAGAAATCATTTTTAAAGTTAACATAGCGGTCTTATACTTGTACTAAATATCAAATGAAAAAAGCAATAAAATTAGCAAGTCTAGTATTTATACTTAGCATAACAGCCGCTGCTTGTGGCGATAAAAAAGAGTGTGAAGGAGATGGTGAAAAAGAGTGTTGTAAGCAGAAAGTAGAGACAACGGATTCTTCTGCAACTACCGAAACTACGGGTAATGAACAAGCTCATGTATGCTCTAATGCTTGTGAAGCAGATCCACATTCATGTCCACATCACACCCACGATCATTAACAATTGTAGTATGTACACAATATTTTCAAAATCCTGTTAATCTGATTATCAGGATTTTTTTATGAATCCATCAACGAATATATCTGCCGTAATTATTACGTATAATGAAGAAGCTCACATTGCGGAGTGCTTGGTATCATTAAGTCAGGTCGTTTCAGAAATAGTGGTGGTAGATTCATATAGTACGGATGCTACCAAGGCGTTGTGCGCAAAGTATTCATGCAGATTTCTAGAACATGAATGGCAAGGCTTTGCATCTACTAAGAACTGGGCAAACGATCAAGTTTCCCATGAATGGATATTGTCCATAGATGCAGATGAAGTGCTCTCTCCGGCATTAATCTTAAGTATTCAAGATGCTCAAAAAGATGGGCTACTGGATGGTTTTGCATATCAGTTTAATAGATTGAACAACTATTGTGGTATTTGGCTAAAGGTAGGTGGCTGGTATCCAGATACTAAAGTGCGACTCTTTGCAAAAGGATCTGCACAATGGCAAGGAGAGATTCATGAAAAATTGTTACATACCCAGAAAGTTAACATCAAACAGTTAAATGGGGACTTGTTGCATTATAGTATAAAAGACAAAGAAGATCACATAGCTAGGGTGAAAAAATACTGTCGATTGGAGAAGCCATATCCCAATCAACTGATAGCGCTTGTAGTTGCCCTCAAAACATTTATAAAAAGTTACCTGATCAAAGGTGGTTTTCGAGCCGGAAAATTAGGTTTTCAAGTAAGCTATATATCTGCTCAAGCCAAATGGTGGCGCGGTAGGGTATAAAAAAAGCACCTTTAGTTTTCTAAAGGTGCTTTTTTGAAATTGTTAAATACAACTTAGTGTACAAGTTTTTTGATGTGATCTTCGAGTTCATATTCATCGCCTTCCACATAACCAGTGTGCGTGTAAACAATGTTGCCGTTCTGATCTATAAGAAATGTAACGGGAGGGTTAACTACATTAAGAGCTCGTTGCAAATCTCCATTTGGATCTAGGAGTATATCGAAATCCCAGTTAAATGCATTTACCATAGGTTTTACTTTGGCATAATTACGACTGTCATCCACGCTAACTGCAACCAATTCCATATTGTATTTTTCTTTCCATTCTTCTAAGTGCTCGTCCACATTTTTTAACTCTTTAATACAAGGCTTACACCAGGTAGCCCAAAATGAGATAACCGTTATTTTTCCGTTTTTACCATAATCGGAAACATTTACGTCCTTACCTTCAACATTTTTGAGGGTGACATCAGGCAACGAAGCCAAGCTAGAATCTGACTGAGCGTAAGTAATAGTTGAGCCAGAAAGTATCAGTAGTAATGTTATTATTTTCTTCATGTGCGTTAATTTATAAATCTCAATGCGAGTATAGCTTCAATTGCTGTACCAATTGCAATTTCAAAAGCTAATTATTCAATTTTTTGCTAAAAAAACGGTCAGTAGTTAATTTTATCTGCTGATAGATAGCACATTGTGTCTTTTTGAGTGTATATGTGTGGTTAGATGTAAGTGTCCACTTTTAGGGGTTAAAACGTGAAACTTAGGTCGCTGGCATAAGTTAGGATTAACTGTAGAATTTAGGTGCTTGGTGGTTACTTATGATTTGAATTTATTTTGAAGAAACGATACTTTTATTGACTGAAAGTACATTAGAATGTATATTGCGTGACTCTTATAACAGCGTATTAAAAACAGATATTAAGAAATGAAAAAATTAGGAATTCATCTGGGGCTTATGGGGCTTTTACTAATTGTTTTGGCCACAATTACCCTGTTTTTATTGCGTATATATACCCAACACGATGGCGAGCTCGTCCAAGTTTCCAATCTGGAGGGAGTCAAAGCCAGTAAAGCAATTGAACTACTTGAAAATTTGGGATTAGAAGGTGTGGTAACCGATACAGTGTACAAGGACGGTGCAAAAAAAATGGCTGTTATTAACCAGAATCCCGCCGCAGGACTCAATGTAAAAAGAGGTCGTAAAGTATATTTAGTTATAAATACAGATAAAGTTGCGATGGTTATGATGCCAGACTTGGCAGAAAAAACATCTTTACCACAAGCGCAGAGTATTTTAAAAAGAGCCCATTTGAGATTGGGTAAAATAATTAGGCAAGTCGATGCATCGGTGCGCTCTAAAAATGATGAGCCGGTATTGGCACAATACGAATCAGGTACTAACCAGATCGTTGCGCCAGGAACGTTGGTTGAGCGAAACTCTGAGATAGATTTAGTGATAGGTGTTCCTGCTAATTACTTTGATAGTGATAGTACCTCGGTTGATGTCGAAGATGAGATGCCATAAATTATTGTTAATGAAGAAGATACTAATCAGTGCAGCCATCCGTTCTCCACTAATGAATAAAGGGATATTACTTCTAATAGTGTGCTTTTTTTATCTTGGTTCTGCAAGTGCTCAAGTAACTACGTATCCCATTGGCGATAACGCCGTCATCAAAAATTTTTTACATCTCAATCCTACTTATTCATTTCAACATCCGAATAAGCATAAATACAGCAAAAAAGACTCGTTGTCGTTACCATTCTTTGATGACTTCTTTACCAGCCGTATTTATCCTGATAGCTCCAAATGGTTGAACAATCAGGTGTATGTCAATAACGGATTTGGCAAGTATCCACCTACTTTTAATGTGGCCACTTTTGATGCATTGGCATCCGATGGATTTCCGTACAATAATACTATCAATAAAGATTACAGTGGTGCGGGTGATAGTCTTATCTCACAACCGATTAATTTATTAAACAACGCTATTTCTACACCTTATTCCTTGGCTGATTCGATCATGCTGAGTTTTTACTACCAGCCTAATGGAAACGGCTACCACCTTAACAGGGAGGATTCTTTGTTCGTTTATTTTAAAGCCAAAAATGGTCTTTGGTTTAAGGTGTGGGCAGTTGCAGGTCAATCAAATAGTGAGGATTTTAAACATGTAATTCTTCCCATCACGGATGTTAATTATTTGCATGGTAATTTTCAGTTTATGTTTACTACCTATACGAGACAAGTGGCAAATGCAAATCATTGGAATATTGATTACGTGTTACTTGATGAAGATAGAAAAAAGAACGAAGATTTTTATTACGATTACGCGATTCAATCGGTTCCTGCGTCATTACTCAAGAATTACGCATCTATGCCTTACAGCCATTTTACGGAAAATCAAGCAAGTCAAATGGAAGACAAGGTTTATTTCAGAATTTCTAGCGTTTATAATGTAGGACTTAATATTGAAACAACCGCACGAGATTCATTCAATGGTGCAGAGATTTATTATAAAAATGAAACAGCCGCAAATAACTTATTACCGTTAAGCAGTAAAGAGCGATTTTTAGATATTTACAACATACCGAGTTTATCGGGTACGAGCCCGCTTATAATTAATAGGTCTGTTTCTATCAAAGAAGGTGGTACACTCGAAAACGAGAATAAAGTGAATGATAAGCTACTATCCAGTCAAGTATTTGATGATTACTATGCATACGACGATGGCACTGCCGAAAGAGGCTTCGGGTTTGATCAAAATATCAATCCTACGAATATAGAAGGACAAATAGCGTATGGTTTTGATATCACTAGAAAAGATAGTGTATACGCTATAAGTACATTTTTTAACCAAGCGGTATTTGATGTGTCTAGTCGCAGATTCAAGTATAGAATTTGGAAATCCCTTGAAGGGATAAATAATGCGTCCAGTGATGAATTGATTTATGAGTCGGAGCTAGAAAATCCGGTTTACTCTACTCAAAACGGTAAACGTACTTTTCACAATCATTATTTAGATACCACCTTGGTGCTAGAGCCAGGCAGATATTATATCGGTTGGTGGCAGCAAGAAATGTATAATTTGAATGTGGGATGGGATATGAATTATGGAAATATTCGTGATCCAGAAAAACCGAATCCGAATCTGTATTATAAAGCAATTGGGAATTGGACGAATCAAGATTTACCCAATGGAACCTTAATGATGAGACCGCACGTAGGTACCCGAAAAGATCTAAATGCAAGTATCTATACACCCAGAATAGAAGATAAAATAAGCCTATATCCTAATCCGGCGTCTAGCATAGTGCATTTGGGCAAAGAATACAAAACTGTTCAACTAATTTCAATAAACGGTCAAATAATATGGCAAGACGCTAAGGTTGAAACGATAGATGTTAGAAACATTTCATCGGGCATTTATTATGTAAAATTATTGAACGAGAAGGGTGAGCAATTCACCACCAAACTTGTTATTATTGCACTGTAAAACATATTTATAATGACGGATATCAGTGTAGAAGAGCTTAAACAAAAACTAGATAAGAACGAGGATTTCTTGCTTATAGACGTGAGAGAAGAGTGGGAATATGAAGAGTATAACATTGGTGCGAAGTCTATCCCGTTGGGTTCAATTGCAGGTGCCATAGATGATTGGGATGAATGGATGGAAAAAGAAATAGTGGTACATTGTAGGTCTGGTGCTAGAAGCGCAGCCGCCAAAGATTTTATGGTAAAACAAGG
>CAMDBP010000047.1 GCA_945889315.1 Chitinophaga pinensis | reverse complement strand
ACTCGGATGGTTTGCTGCAAAAATTACGGGTTTACCCTTAGGCGGCACATGTTCTTTTCCTTGAATATAAATGGACCTAAAATAGGCATTTACGGTAAGTCGAAAAAGTCCTCTAAACGTGTTATACAGCATATAAAACTAAGCAAATTAGGATAAGAAGTTTTGCATCTTTTTTTAGTTATCCTCTATATTTAAAGACCTATAACTAAAATAAACCAAGCTGCCGTACCTATGACATATCCAGCCAAAACACTCACCACTTTGGTTTTACGCGCTTGTTTAACATAGGCATTATAGTAAATAGGATCGTTTTTAAGTTTCGTATATTCGAAATTTAAGTTACGTTCCTTAGGCGTTGAAGAAGCACATGCCACAGCGGGAATTAACCCTATAACAGGAGATCCAATAATAGTGGCAACTGCGGTCCATCCTGCTCCTGAATTCCTGCCGTAGTAGCTCATTTTTGCATCATGTTTACCTTTCATGCGTAATTCAGCGTTGGAAAGTTGAGCTATTACGGTGGCATCTGAGTTAAGTTGCGTTTTAGGCGTTACAGTGCTCTGTTGTTCATCACTTACCTTAGATTGCTTATAAACCAAGGCCTTTGTTCCGTCTGCATAGCTGATAAGAAGCACATCCACTACAGGAATAGTCATCATAGAATCTTGTGAACTGTGGGTGGTTTTATAGACTATTGATTCCTTGTTTACTTCTAGCACAAATGCTTGTATATCCTTTCCAGATTTTAAGGTTATAATAGCCGGGTTATCTTTACTAGAGGTATCTAATTTTGCTACACTGGCTTTTGTTTCGGAGACCTTGTTAGGCTCATTATCCTTTGCATTAAGTACCTCTTTCGTTTCTGCCACGTCAATGGCCAGTTTTTCTTGGATGTAGAGTACCTCTTTCTTACCGTTTGCGTAACTGACAATGAGTACTTCCGATTTTGGCATCTTTAGCGTCGGGCCATTAGGGTTATCCCATTTTTTATACGCTATGTCTGTTTTCGTAACTTCTATAACCTTAACTTGAATGTCATTTCCTAAAACTGGGGTTATGACATCTTGCGAAAAGGAGTTCATGCTTATGCTAACTAATGCAATGAATGAGTATATATATTTTGTCATCTCTTTTTTATTATGTGCGATTGATCTTTTTTTTGTCACCTCTTAAATCTTATGCTTGGTAATGAATTCGAGGGTTTAACACCGGTAAGATTTTTTAGTCAATTTGAGTTAGAAAAGCTAAGCTTAGGAACGAGTGCCTCGTGGACGTTTTTGTATAAGCCTAGCACATTAAAACACCTTTTACTTTCGTGTATTAAAACCTACCGATAGACCAAACCGGAGATTATCTTTAGATGGAACTACATAGGCATTCACGGGGATATTTAATTTTCCAGATTTAAAGGAGTAACCAGCGACTAATACGATATAGCTTTTCAATCTGTTTTCACCTCTACTGTCTGCCTTGTATTCTCTTTCTAACATACCAGGATTAACCAAAGGATATTCCTCTCTCAGTTCATCCAGGTGATAGTACTTGTCATCGTAAATGTACTTATTGTATTCCTTTGTCAGATTTACACTAGGACCTACAGCAAATTCTAGCCCATTTTTGTTGTTACGTATACCATTAAAAACACTTAGAGAAGGAATAAACAATCCTTGGTCTAAGCCGCTTATCATAGGCACAAATTCGAAAAGAGCTTGAATATTTCCTTCATTCAAGTATTGTTTTTCAAATTGGTAACCCATTTGAAAGAATGCTGGATTTCGATCATAACCACCGTCACTTTTATTAGCGCGTATCACCTTTGCACCTTCACCTGTAAAGAAGGTATAGCCCATTCTGGGTCCACTTAAATTTAAGGAGTATTCATTGGGATTATTTACTGCACTTTCATAACTTTCTTTATTGGATAATGATTTTTCCAACTCAATATCTGCTGGTTTCCCAAGCATCTTAGCACTAGTTATTTTAATCATGGTACTTGCTTTTTCGGGTATAAAGCTAAATTCAAGAGAAGTTTCTACTTGTTCATTGGTTTTCATATCAATCATTCTGAGGGAAATAAAGATACGCTCTCCTAGTTTGTTTGCACTTCCGGTAAGCACGTAATCTGCGCCCAATAATTTACCAGCTGTTTTTAAGCAACTCAAGCTAAAACAAGTACTAGGATCAATTTCTTCTTTTTTCAGACTTTCAGCTATCTCGTATTTGTCGATAGTAGCGTACGTTGCTTCTTTACTCATTTCGAGACGTAATACCTCGAGGAGCTCGGGCCTTTTAAGCGATTGATCATTGACGTCAAAACTTACCACAGCTAGCTTAGGTAGCTGCGCAAAAGTGATGTGAGTAACTAGGAATAATGCGATTGTTAAAATTAATTTGTTCATATTTTGCTAATTTGTTGGAACAAAGTAATAACCAACGCGGCCCAATAAATAATCGATAAACGAGTAACATAAAATAATGTAGTTGTTTATTTGTTTTAAAATTAAATTTACACGTTTCAATAATTAAATTATACAATATTTAGAATATTTTTTTATATTTATTGCGTTAAAAACAAATAAAAAATAGAAAACTTGTTAAAATTATTAAAAATTAATAAACATTATTTTCGATTCCTAGCCTTATTACTAAGGTAATGTACTCGGCCTTAGCGAAAAAAGCTTCAGTTTAAAACGCGCACTGTTGGTAATACATCGCACTAACTCAAAAAAGCCAACCGTTTGCCAAGACCTCTTTTGGCACTAGCAGCTAAGGCGTCCAGCTGCATAGCATGCTTTAGCTCAGGCACATCTGATAGCGCTGCATGGTAACGAAGCCAGTATATTCTCGCCAATGAAAATTCATTTTGTTCGCGTTTTATCAATTTTATAGCATCTCCCGCAACCACTTTTCCATTGCGTAAAACCCGCACATACACGCCGCTGCTGTGGGAGTTTATACACTGTTTGAGTACCGTTTGTGTACCAAAGCGCACTCCCAACTTAAAACAAGGCTCTCGCGGCTCGGAGACTTCTACCAGTGTTTCTCCTATTTCGTATTGATCGCCGATGTACACATTTCGTTCATCTAGTCCTTGCACGGTAAGATTCTCACCAAACATGCCAAGGCTCCAGTCGGCTTTAGGAAACCGCATTTTCCAACTCTCATACACATCCGCAGAAAAAAGATAACACGCTTTGTCTATTCCACCGTGGTATTTTCTGTCAACCACAGCATCTTCCTTAACATCCGTCTCTCCTAAATAAATGCCTTGGTTAACTGGATACTTGTAAATCCCCGTTTGCACATTTTTACCACGCCATTTGATGACTTGTGGAGCTCCTAAATTAGTAGAAATAACCTTCATGAATAGCCTACAAAAATAACCGAGATACCGAGAGCAGTGATCGGCCAACATTTTTTTAGCTAGATTTGTTGTACATACATTAAACTGTTATGCCTGAAGAAAATAAACGCCGTAAATTTATAAAAGACGCACTGCTTACCGTCGTTGGAGGTGCCGTAATTGGAACTTCTGCTAAGGTATTAGCGAATGATTCCGAAGACACACCCGACCCTATATTAAAGGTAAAACCACTTGGTTTTCAATGGGAAACACAAGATCCATTTTTGTTTTGTGTGCATCACGAAGATGCCTACCCACAGGGTAATGCTGAGTTAGGTCCGAGTAAAAACTTACTTTCAGGACGTAACATGGGCAATGATTTTCATTTAAAAGATGGTTTCAGAATGTATCATGGCGATACAGTTCCAGGGTTTCCCGGGCATCCACATCGCGGATTTGAAACGGTAACCGTAGTTAGAAAAGGAATGGTAGATCACTCTGATTCTATGGGAGCAGCAGGACGCTATGGTAACGGAGATGTGCAATGGATGACCAGCGGAAAAGGGGTACAACACGCCGAAATGTTTCCGTTAGTCAAGCAAAACGATGTAAATCCATTGGAGCTCTTTCAAATATGGCTGAATTTACCGAAAGCCGATAAGATGGTAGAACCCCATTTTAAAATGCTTTGGGATGATCAAATACCCAAAATAACCCATGTGGATACGAAATCTAAATCTGTGCAAATAGAAGTAATTGCAGGTTTACTGGAAAATCAGAATGCCCCTACTCCACCACCAGATAGCTGGGCTGCAAAATCGGGCAATGAAGTTGCAATTTGGAATATACGAATGGATGCCGAAGCTACCTATACCCTACCCAAAGCATCAGTAGGTGTCAATCGAACCATTTATTTTTACAGTGGCGACAAGCTAAAACTAAACGACAAAGATTTGATGTACTATCATTCGGCTGATGTAACAGCCAGTGAAGCCATAACTCTAGAAGCAGGACTGAAACCATGTAATATATTGATCTTACAAGGAAAACCTATTGGCGAGCCAGTGGTGCAGCACGGGCCGTTTGTTATGAATACCATTGAAGAAATTAGGGAAACGTACTCAGAGTTTCAGCGCACTCGTTTTGGGGGTTGGCCATGGCCTAAGTACGACCATGTGCACGATGCTACACGGGGTAGATTTGCACAACACGCTGATGGTAGAATTGAAGAGATGGGCTAGCTTAACCTACCCTTTCTGCATCTCTCTTCTTTAGCGCAAAACTGATGTGTCTGTTTGTCTCGGAAGTAAGATACAAAAATTCATAATTATACTCCACACAAAAGGTATTTACGGCTTCTACTACCCCGTATCTTCTCAATCCTGCATAGGCTATTGATGTGTAATCGTGGCCACATATAAGGCCACTTGGTTTTACGGCTACGGCTGGGGCTTCAAGTTCTTGCTTCGTAGTATTGTAGGTGTAATCGGTATCTATATACACCATATCTAAGCTGTTTTCTGGTTGAGATGCTAAAAAATTAAAAGAGTTCATTTTATGAAATTCTACCGCTGCTTCTGTTTTAACATCTTCACGACATCTTTTTTGGACTCTTTCGGATGGCCAGAGATCTACCAGATGGGGTTTTACTGGCGTACACCATTTAATTATATCCTTAGAAAAGTTTCCGTTTTCTACGCCAAGCTCTGCAATTACGGCATTTTTAGGAAGTAACTTTAACAGTTCTTTACGATTTGCTAACACCTTACAATGCGCGACATGATGAGGTTCTAAAGGCATTAATGGATGCTTGGGATGCTGTTTAGACCAGACCTATTACACCAGTTGAAATAAAAACTTTTTGAAAATAATTAACATAGAAGAATATCACAAAAGTAAAAGTAATAACTTCGCCTACCTAAATGAATTTCACAGACAGAGTTAATCGCGTAGAGGAGTCTCTCACCATCGGAATGTCTCGTAAAGCGAGGGAACTAAAAGCTGCAGGAAAGGATATAATTAGCCTAAGCTTAGGTGAGCCTGATTTTGATACACCGCAATATATCAAAGATGCGGCTATTGCAGCAATCAATGCTGGCAAAACCAAATATCCTCCGGTAGGTGGATTGCCTGAGCTTAAAAAAGCGATTTGCGACAAACTGAAACGAGATTCTAATTTAGCATATTCTCCTGCAGAAGTGATGGTGAGTACTGGTGCTAAACAGTGTATTATGAACGTAATACTAAGTACGGTGCAATCCGGCGATGAGGTCGTAATTCCTCTTCCATTTTGGGTAAGCTATAGTGAAATGGTGAATTTTGCAGGTGGTAAATGTGTATTTGTGCCTAGTAGATTTGAAGACGAATTTGCCATTGATATAGATGCCATGAAAGCGGCAGTTAATGCTAAAACTAAAATCATCATCTTTAGCAGTCCAAGCAATCCAGCAGGAAATTTATTAAGCAAAGAACAGCTTGGGGAAATTGCGAAAATAGTTAAGGCCAATCCGCAAATAACAGTAATCTCCGATGAGATATACGAGCACATTAATTTTGAAGGAGAACACATTAGTATTTCTCAATTTTCAGAAATACGAGACCAGTTGGTGATTATAAATGGTGTTTCTAAAGCTTTTTCTATGACAGGATGGAGGTTAGGATATATGGCAGGACCAGCAGCCCTAGTAGCAACATGCGATAAGCTTCAAGGACAGTTTACATCGGGCGCTGCGTCTATTTCTCAGTGGGCAGCAATCACTGCGCTTAATGAAGACATGAAACCTACCCATGACATGGTAACTGTGTTCAAGCACCGAAGAGACTTAATGGTGGAGTGGTTAAGAGAAATTCCCGGTATGGAAGTAGATATTCCAAAAGGCGCTTTTTATCTATTCCCCAGAGTTAGTTCATTTTTTGGCAAGACCATTGGTGGTACTACTATACATTCTAGCTTAGATTTTTGTAATTATCTGCTGGATGAGGCACTGGTTGCACTTGTTCCGGGAGTAGCTTTCGGTATGGACGACCACGTTAGAATCAGCTATGCAAGCAGCGAAGCAGAATTGAAAGAAGCCGTAAGCAGAATAAAAACAGCACTAGGTAAATGAAGATAGATCAACTTTTTAAGGAGTTCGAAAACATAAAAGTACTTGTATTGGGCGATGTAATGATTGACGCCTATTTTTATGGAAGTGTTACCCGTATAAGCCCTGAGGCACCTGTACCCATTGTAAATCTAAAACACAAAGAGCAACGTCTAGGTGGGGCAGCCAATGTTGCACTTAACCTAAAATCACTTGGTGCAGAACCCATTTTGTGCAGTATCAAAGGAAATGACGCCGACGGAGACTTAATCAAGACGTTGTGTAGGAAAAATGGCCTAGTTGACGCACTTATCAATGACTACAGTCGCAAAACCACGGTAAAAACGAGGGTAATAGGCAATAGTCATCAGTTAATACGTATTGACGAAGAGGATACCAAAGACATAGATGAATCTGTAGAAGATTTGGTTTATGAAGCCGTAAACAGTCTTATATCCGAAATTAATGTACTGATCTTTCAAGATTACAACAAAGGACTACTTACCCCTACCCTTATCGCGCGTGTAATTGAATTATGCATTGCAAAAAAAGTACCCATAGTGGTAGATCCTAAATTCAATAATTTTTTTGAATACCAAGGAGTTACGTTATTTAAGCCTAACAAAAAAGAGCTTCAACAAGCTGAAAACATAGGAGAACATTTAAACGTTCAAGGTGTAAAATCAGTTGCTGGATTGGTTCGAAAAAAATTGAACGCAAGTAAGATTATGACTACCTTAAGTGAAGACGGTGTTTTAATCATTGGAGAAAATGGCACCGTTCATTTACCAGCACATCCACGGAAAATTGTAGATGTAAGTGGTGCCGGCGATTCTGTGTTGAGCGTAGCAGCCTTGTGTGTCGCTTGTGGTGTATCTGATGAGCTTACAGCAGCTCTTTCAAATTTAGCGGGAGGAATAGTGTGTGAGCAGGTAGGTGTAGTACCTATAGATAAAGATTTGCTTTATGCCGAAGCGATGGAGCTGGAGGTGAGCGAGAGGTATTAGTTTATTGATATAGGATGTATGATTTAGGATGTATGATCTAGGATAGAGGATTTAGGATTTAAGATGTAGGATTCAAGGTCTAGGATTTAGGATGTAGGATATATGATTTAAGACTTTTTGAGATATTAGAATCAGATTTAAAAAGTTAGGCAAAGCAATCATTTAACTATCAGCCATTTAACATTAAACTCTATTCCTCCCTAAGCAAATCAGGTCTGCGTTCCTGTGTGATTTTTAGGGCTTGCTCTTCTCGCCATTCTTCAATCTTAGCAAAATGTCCTGATTGCAACACTTCTGGGACTTTTAGACCATTATAATCTGCAGGTCTAGTATACACTGGCGGTGCTAGTAATCCGTCTTGAAATGAGTCGGTAAGTGCGCTTTCTTCGTCTGATATTACGCCTGGAATAAGTCTACAAATGGAATCTGCTACGACTACAGCAGCCAGTTCTCCGCCACTTAGTACATAATCCCCAATACTTATTTCTTTGGTTATAATTTCATCCCTAATGCGTTGATCAATGCCCTTATAATGCCCGCACAGAATTATGATATTTTTTTTAAGTGACAGCTGATTAGCCGTACCTTGATTATAGGTCTCTCCATCTGGGCACATATATATGATTTCATCATACGTTCTTTCCGCTTTCAGTGCATTGATGCAATCGAACACAGGCTCACAGCGTATAACCATGCCAGCTCCACCTCCATATACGGTGTCATCTACTTGCTTGTATTTACCCAAGCCAAATTGTTTGAGATCATGCAGTACTATTTCTACAATTCCTTTATCCTTAGCCCGCTGCACAATACTATGGCTTAGTGGACTTTCCATAAGCTTAGGTTGAACTGATATGATATCTATTCGGTGCATTATATTTCTAAAAGACCGTCAGGTAAGATGAGTACAATTTCTTTATCCTCTGGAGATATGTAATCTATAAAATCATCTACCAGTGGTATATACTTAAGCTCACCATTGTAAGGCACTAATAACATAAGTTGTTGCGGCATTTCGACGATATCTTGAACTATTCCAATAGAACCGAGATATTTATCTATCACTTGAAAACCAATGAAGGTAAGCTCCGATTCTTCGGGTAAAACCTCTTTGTCTGTGAATACCTCTTTCGCTATAATTTCTTCTGTTTTATCAAATGTATCGATAAATTCAAGGGTCAGAATTGGTTCATCATCTTTGCCTTTTATACCTATCATTTTATAGGGTATAAACTGTCCTTGAATTTTGATAAAAAGAAAATCGTCCCGTTTGAGCGGGACGATTTTTCGTTCAAGCGTAAGCTGAACATCTCCTTTATAGCTATGTGGACGGCTGATGTATCCTATAGATATCAGGCTATCCTTGTTAATCATAGCGTATAATTATGCGTTTTCTTCAGAAGTTTCCTCTGCAGGAGCTGCTTCTTCAGTTACTTCAGCAACAACCTCATCACTAGCTTCAGTAGCCTCAGCTACTTCACCTTCTGCTGCTTCAGTCGCATCTTCCACAACACCTTCAGGTGCCGTTTTAGCTGCGATAGCTTTAGTTCTTGCTTCTTTTACTTCTTCCTCACGTTTATGTGCTGCTGCTGCTTCATCGGCTGCTTTTTGAGCTAAGCCATCTGTTTTCGCACCTACTCTGTTTGCTTTTTCCTCTAACCAAGCTGCAAATTTTGCATCTGCTTGATCTTGAGTCAACGCACCTTTTGTTACACCTTTGTTCAGGTGGTGCTTATACAAAGCACCCTTGTAAGAAAGTATTGCTCTTGTAGTGTCAGTTGGAACTGCACCATTACTTAACCAACGAACCGCATCGTCTAGGTTAAGATCAATTGTTGCCGGATTGGTATTCGGATTATACGAACCAATTCTCTCAATAAATCGACCATCCCTAGGAGCTCTTGCATCCGCCGCCACAATGTAGTAGAAAGGTTTTCCTTTTCTTCCTTGTCTACGAAGTCTTAATTTTACCATTTGTTATTTTTTTATATGTTGAATATAAGCCTACCGGTTCTCCTTCTTCCAGCAGGGCTGCAAAAGTGCCTTTTTATTTTTAATTTACCAAGGTTTTTTATGAGCCAAGATTAGTACTACATCGGCTCATCGCTAACCCATTCTAAAATCACGTTAATCGTGATTTTTATGCTTCTTCAAACGACAAAGAATACGTATCGTTATCAAGTAATACCAGACATAACTGAACAGAATTCACCTCGAACAACTAGACTTTGAGGTGAATACGGATTCTGGTAGTGTTAATACTCCATTCAACAATTATGGAGTTGGATCACAACTGCCTCATCCTGCTAGTTGATTTTATCTTCTTATTGGTTCCTCGGAAGCCTCTTTACTCTCTCTGAATTTTCGGATATTGTATGAAAAGGAAAGCATAATGTATCTGGTAAGCACATTGCTATTGGTCTCTTCGTAATAACTCCCATAAAAATTTTGCGCGACGTTATTATTTTGACCTAGAATATCATACATGCTGAGTTGAACTTCACCCATTTTGTTTTTAAACACTTGTTTACCCACACCCGCTGTCCAAAGAAGCACCCTGTTATTAAGCACTGAACTTAACCCGAAGTATTCTTGATGTTGAAGTTGGGTACGGAAGGTAATCCCCTTTGCCATAATCCAATCGTATTTTACTTTGGTTGTTTGGATGACGTATTGGTTATTTAATGCCTGATTCAAGGAATTGCTTGCTAAATTATAGTTAGATTCTGTAGATACCGTAAAATCAATCTTATCGCTAATGTTGCTGCTAAGCACTAAACCAAAACCATAATTTTGAGTTAACGTTTGGGTAGTGCTATAATTAATAACCGACGGCACGTTGGTAACAATTCCCGAAACATTAATATTCAAGTTACTCTTAATTCTTTTTAGAGGAAATCCATAACTCACTAATCCATTTGCGTTATACTGTCCATCTGCATTTACAGGCATATTAAGTTGTGTCCCTGCATTTAGAGGTATGCCGTTAAGCGTAGTATCACTTTGCGCTGTAAGGGTACTTTGTGTGATGTAATTAGAACTCAATCCACCACTAATCATGGCATAAAATACCGAATTTTTTTCGGTATTGGTTTGGTTGTACTTAGCCCTAAACCAATGGCCGTATTGTTGCGTTAGTTGAGCATTACCTGTTTTAAGTTGCAATGGATTACTATTATCTAAAACATTGGTTAATTGACTTGCTTGCGGCTTTGTCGTATACGCTCTGTAAATCGCGTTCCAATTTGCATTATTCTTAAGCTGCCTTCTATACATTGCAAATGGTAAAATATTTTGAAATGTTTTGTTAATATTTTCGTCTATTGGCAGGGTTTGCATATTGCTAAGCAATGCTTGTTCAAACTTTATTCGGACCACAAAGCCTCCATTTCTATCAAACTTGCGCAAACCCAAATCTGCAGAATGAGTGTTCCAGTCATTGTTATAACGAGAGGACAAGCTCGTGTCCAAAAAGCCCGTTGAAATCGGTGTAATCCCACTCATAATTTGCTTCTGGGTATTGGCTTGACTATTTTCAAACGTGTAGCTTATAAATGCGCCTAAGCCTTTATCTTTAATGGGTTCGCTATACATGGCTTGCGCAGTCCACCCATTAGTGGTTTCCGTTAAATCTCCTTCTTGATTTATTTCTAGCGTTGAACTCGTATTATTAGAATTTAAACTATTCAGCCCAGATGTGTTATCTACGTCATTTTTGGCCTGTAAAAATAAACTACGTCCCCTTTTTTCTCCGTTAAATCGAAACATTAAATCATTGCTCATTTTGAGCGCATTTAGGTCGCTACCAAAATTTTGAGCCAATTGATTGATTAGTGCGGCTTCTTTTGATGTATTGCTGGCTAATAAGCTAGCGCCATTATTTTGTTGAACACTAATGCTAGGCACGTAAAAAAACGACATTTTGGGATTCACCTTGTAGACGATTTTTGCATTCAGTTTATGATTTACATTTATACTATTGGTTGTATCTTGCTCTTTGTATTGTTGACCATTTGCTTCGTTTAGGTAATATAATTGGTATGTATTTTTAATCGCATTATTATCACCTCTATTTATGAAATAGCTCCCACTAACATCAACCTTACTACCCCATTTATCTTGATAATTTGCCCCAGCAGCTAAGGTTTTTGTGATTCCATTGGATGCACTTACCTGAAAATCATTTTCACTACCACCAGCAGAGAATCCACTCATAGACGATGGCCTTCCACCTCCGCCTGGAATTTTTCCACCACGGTCACCACCTCCACCACTGTTATCTCCAATTACCCCAAGTAAATCTTCAGTACTAAAGTTTTGTTGATTGATATTATTGACCTGCCCTAAAAGCGATAATCTTCTGTCGCCTCTAAACATGTTTACATTAGCGCCTGCGCTGTATCTACCATCCGATCCTGCTCCCGCATACGTTCTTCCAAACTCACCGTTACGCATGTTTATTTTGGTAACAATATTGATGGTTTTTATACGTGTTCCGTCATCTACGCCACTTGCTTTACTTTGCTCACTCTGATCGTCAAATATTTGAATTTTGTCCACCACTTCTGCAGGTAATGTTGCCAAAGCAGTTTTCGGATCTTGCCCAAAAAACTGTTTACCATCTACCAACACTTGTTGCACCTTTTCACCTTGTGCCTTCAATTCACCGTTGGTGTTTTGGACTCCAGGCATTTTCTCAATAAGGTCTCCGGCATTTGCATTTTGGGTTGTTTTGTAGGCTTGGGCATTAAAAGAGGTGGTATCCCCATTTACCGTAGCTTTCAACGCCTCTCCTTTCACCTCTATACCTTTCAGCTGTTCCGTATTTTCACTTAACAATAGGGTTCCCAAATAATCATCGCGCCAAACTCTAATTGGCTCAACGTATGGTATCATGCCTAAATAATTTATCTTAATCGTGTATTCTCCGGGTTTTAAATTCAAGGTGAATTTTCCTTGTCCGTCAGAAACAGCTCCCCCTGCCAATGTGCTATCAGGTGCCACTACAAAAACGGTCGCTCCAATAATAGGCTCTTTGGTTTCTCTGTGCTTAAGTGTTCCACCAATAGGATACGTTGTTTGTGCAGATGAATTTATATAGATAAAAGCTACAAGGAGGGTCGTTATTATCTTCATTTTACTATTGAGATGGCAAATGTAAGCTTGAATTGAATTCTATTTTGATTGTATACTTCTTTTCTTTGAAGTTAATGTATAAAAAACTATTCTCTAACGACTTTAAATAATGAAAAAACATATTCTACAACTTCTATTACTAGCTATTGTTTCCATTGCATTTGCTCAAGGAAATCAAATGCATTAAATTTTGAAGGAAGTAATGACTGCGTTCTAACTTGAACCTCTATATTTGCAACCATTGAAACAGTTCGTTTCCATACTACTGATAGTCATTTTTGCATTTGCAGGAAGTACCTCTATCCTGCATAATTTGCAGCACGAACAGCTTCATTGTGATGAAGGAAGCGCGCACTTCTGTGAAGAATCTGGACATCATCATTGTGCTCTTTGCGATGTGGTGTTTTACCCCGCAATAGCTACCCCTTCATGCTATGCTATTTCAACTATATCTTGGAATATTGAACTGCATTCACTTTTAAGTGAGGCAGTATCTTCAAGTATTGTGCTTCATAGAGCCAGTAGAGCTCCCCCTTTGGTCTAAGCGACATCTTCATTCGTCTTTTACTAAAGTTTCATCAAACTAATTAATCAAAAAAAATATGCGAAAAATATTCGCTGTGTTGATGCTATGTAGCTTCAGCCAATTTGCGCTATCGCAAATTAAACTTTCTGGGGTAGTGCTCGACAGCGCTACACAAAAACCATTGACCAATGCGTTTATGACGCTGGGGGCATATAAGGTTATTGCTGATGCAAATGGAAATTTTTCGATTCCACAGCTTACTGTAGGTAGCTATACCCTTACTATTACACATATAGGGTGCGACCCATTGGCTATGCCTCTTTTTTTAGTCAATGATACGTTTATAACCTTATTTCTGCCACACCATCTCCATGCTTTTGAAGAAATTATAACCTATGCACATAATTCTCGAGAGCCAGATGCTCGGCTTATACAAACCCTTAGCAGTAAAAAGCTTGAACAGCTCGCGGCCGTAAGTTTAAGTGATGCACTTATTAACACCAATGGTGTCTCTTTTTTGAGAACGGGTAGCACTATTGCCAAGCCTATCATTAATGGTATGCATAGTAATCGTATCTCAGTATTAAACGATGAAAGCAAGCAAGAAGGGCAACAATGGGGCAGTGAGCACGCTCCTGAAATAGATCCGTTAAGTGCTGGGAGTATTGAAATTATAAAAGGTGCATCAACGTTGCGCTATGGTGGCGACGCTATGGGAGGTGTGATTCGCATATTACCCCCAAGTTTCAGAGACACCAGTTATACTGAAATAGCATTACTTGCTAAAGGAGAGACCAATCCTAAAGGCGGTTTAGTAGGTTTAAAATTAGAACACTACAATGGGAAAAGTAGACTAGGCCAACGCGCGGTATTTAACGTAAAACGAAACGGTGACGCGCAAGCCGCTACCTATAATTTAAGTAACACTAGTTTTGAACAACTCAGCGGATCCTATTACGGCCTTCTTAAAAAAGGGAACAGCGATTTTTCATTTACATCATCTGCATTTTTACAACGATTAGGCATTTTGGCAGCTTCTCACATTGGCAATCTCACCGATTTAAACCGAGCATTATCTAGTGACACTCCATTAATAAACCTACCATTTACTTATAACATACTAGCGCCAAGCCAACGTATACAGCATTATACCGGAAGAATAAAATGGGAAAACAAGTCAGATAAGCTCGGGCTCGTTTCCAGCACGTACACCATCCAGAACAATCATCGGCAAGAGTTTGACAATCACAATGGCGATTTAAATGCAGCATTAGATCTTAATTTATGGACGCAACAGCTGCACCTATCCGTAGATAATCACTCAGAAGAGATTAGATGGCAGTATGGCGCAATGGGTGAATGGCAGCAAAATACGTTTAAAGGAAGGTATTTTATACCTAACTATCTTCGCTACAAAGCTGGTTTATTTGCCATCGCCACACTCGAACGAGACGCCTATCTTGTTGAAGCGGGGCTTCGTTATGACGTTCAGCATACCACGTCTTACCACTACGAAAAAGATATACTGAATACCAACCAATTTGAGTTTAATGGCCTATCGGCAAACGTAAGTGGCTGGAGAAGAATACATCAAGACGTTAGAATTCATCTATCTGCCGCTACCCGATTTAGAAGTCCAGATATTAACGAACTCTTTAGCAATGGATTACATCACGGATCTGCTTCTTTAGAATTTGGAGATTTACAACTCAAGCAAGAAAGAGCATACTCTCTTAATGCCGCTCTAAATTACAATCACAATAAATTACGTTTTCAAGTAGAGCCCTACCTGCACTATTTTAACAATTACATCTACTTAAAACCCACCGGAGAAACGCAACTGAGTATTCGTGGGGCCTTTCCCGTTTTTAACTACGTACAAACCGATGCGTCTTACGCTGGCACAGACATTACCATTAAATACCAACTAGCAACGCACTGGACCACTGAACTAGATGGCTCCTTACTACTGGTTAAAGACCAGCGAAATCAAACGTTTATATACGGTATACCTGCTCAACGTACCACGGGTAAACTAAAATATACTTTTGATGGGTTAAGCTTAAAAAATGCCTATTGGAATGTAAGCTATAGTTATACCGCCAAGCAAAATAGAATTGAGACAAACGAAGATTTTACGGACAGTCCCGCTGCATATACCCTACTTAACACCGAATTAGGTGGCCAATACCAAGACACTCGATTGCATGTTAGCATTGGCGTTAACAATATTTTAAACACTTCCTACCGAGACTACATGAACAGGTACAGATATTATGCTGATGACCTTGGAATTAGTATTTTTTTAATCCTTAATTACACCTTTTAAATCAACAAAACATGAAACAATTTAAATCTTTATCCTTAACACTTATCGCCCTATTAACTTTAACATTTACGTTTAACGCATGCAAAGACCAAGTGAATATACCTCCTAATCCAAATGAAGAAGAGTTAATTACCACTTTAGAACTTACGTTTACCAATGAGAATAACTCGAGTGATGTCCGTATTTTTAAATTTGCTGATGCAGATGGTGACGGCGGAAATGCTCCTACCATAACAGACAGTATTGTGCTTGCAGCCAACACTAGTTATAGTTTAGCCGTTCGATTTTTAGATGAAAGTAAATCGCCTGTTGAAGATATTACCGCCGAAATTGTGGCGGAAGCTATCGATCATTTGATTTGTTATACCACGCCTGGAGATTTAATGATCACCATCCTTGACAAAGACGCAAACAACCTAAATCTAGGTTTGGCAGCAACTGTTAAAACCCAAGCTGTAGAAAATACCAGTCTCACCATACGATTAATGCACCAACCCAATCAAAAAAACGGCAATTGTGACATTGGCGAAACGGATGTAGAGGTAACCTTTATAACTACTATAGAATAATTATGTTGAATTGAACTAGGAATAACCATTATTCAAGATGGTTACTCCTAGTTCTTTACGCGTTAAAACTTAGCCGTATTTTTTCTACTTCGTCTGCCCATATCTTATCCCCATCACTTATGTCTGCAATTACTTTAACCCTGGCGAGTAGGTCTTCTATCATCTGTGAAGATTTCAATGGCCTTCTAAATTCGAGTGCTTTTGCTGCCGTGAGAAGCTCAATAGCCTGTATGCGCTCCACATTTTCAATTACACGCAAGCATTTAGT
>CAMDBP010000046.1 GCA_945889315.1 Chitinophaga pinensis | reverse complement strand
TAGCTAAAATCAACATGACCTGGAGTGTCTATTAGATTAAGGATGTAATCTACACCGTCACGTTTATATTTCATTTGAATAGCATGGGACTTGATAGTAATACCACGCTCGCGTTCGATATCCATATCGTCCAACGTTTGCTCTTTCATGTCTCGATCACTAACCGTACCTGTTGTTTGCAGAAGTCTATCGGCTAAGGTGCTCTTCCCGTGGTCTATGTGAGCTATAATACAAAAATTACGGATGTTCTCCATTCAGCGTGCAAAAGTAGTTTTTTTAGCCTTTCAAAAAGCAGTGATTTTGGAGACTCGTACTACTCAATTACCTAGATTAAAAGATTATGATATAGAATGCTCCATTGGACCTAGCCTTTTTTAGGATTAATAGTAAAAAACACCCTAAGACCATCGCCTCAATACACGTAAAATAATACACTTTTAGAAGAAAATTAAACCAACTTGCTCCTATTTAATGAATAATTTTACTTTTGCAGGCTTTAAAGAAAACAAGCAGAAATAGTAAATTTTAGAATTCATGGAAAAAATGATGATTTATATGCCGATACTTATGGCCGTTCTAGGCCTTATTTATATGGTGATTAAAAGAAATTGGGTATTGAAACAGGACGCTGGAGACGGCAAAATGAAAGAGATCGCGGATTATATCTACGAAGGAGCTTTAGCCTTCCTCAAAGCTGAATACAGACTTCTAACTTTCTTTGTTATTGGTGCATCAGTTGTATTAGCTGGAATAGCATTCTTTGTACCAACTACTCATTACTTGATCATACCTGCATTTATTATTGGTGCTGTGTTCTCTGCTTTAGCAGGAAATATGGGTATGAAAATAGCCACAAAAACCAACGTAAGAACAACTCAAGCAGCTAAAACTAGCTTACCCAACGCATTAAAAGTATCTTTTGGTGGTGGAACAGTTATGGGCCTTGGCGTTGCAGGACTTGCCGTTTTAGGTCTTACATTGTTATTTATTGCTTTCTTTAACTTCTTTATGGGCGGTGTTTGGACAAACACTGCTGATATGACTATAGTACTTGAAACACTGGCAGGATTCTCATTAGGAGCTGAGTCAATAGCATTGTTTGCGCGTGTAGGCGGCGGTATTTATACAAAAGCTGCTGACGTTGGTGCTGACCTTGTGGGTAAAGTAGAAGCTGGTATTCCAGAAGACGATCCTCGTAATCCTGCAACTATTGCAGATAACGTAGGAGATAACGTAGGAGACGTTGCTGGTATGGGTGCTGATTTATTTGGATCTTATGTAGCTACAGTTCTTGCTGCTATGGTTTTAGGCAATTATGTTATTACAGACATGGGTGGATCAATACAAGATGCATTTGGCGGTATTGGCCCGATACTTTTACCTATGGCTATAGCCGGTGCAGGTATTATTATTTCAATAATTGGCACTTTCTTAGTAAAAATATCTAGCAACGATGCCAAAGAAAATGAAGTTCAAAAAGCCTTGAATATAGGAAACTGGACATCAATCGCTTTAGTTGCTGTTGCTTGCTATGGTTTAGTTAATTGGATGCTCCCAGCAACTATGAATATGAATTTCTTTGGTGAAGGATCTAAAGAAATATCTTCTATGAGAGTATTTTTTGCAACCTTAGTAGGATTAGTTGTAGGAGCAGGTATCTCTTCTTTCACAGAATATTATACTGGACTTGGCAAACCTCCAATTCTTAAAATTGTACAACAATCAAGCACTGGAGCCGGAACCAACATTATTGCTGGTTTAGCTACAGGCATGATTTCTACCTTCTCTTCAGTGCTATTATTTGCTGCTGCTATTTGGGCTTCTTATGCCTTTGCAGGTTTTTATGGTGTTGCACTTGCTGCCTCTGCCATGATGGCAACTACCGCAATGCAGTTAGCGATTGATGCTTTTGGACCAATATCTGACAACGCTGGAGGAATAGCTGAGATGAGTGAGCAAGAGCCTATAGTTAGAGAAAGAACAGATATTTTGGATTCTGTTGGTAATACAACTGCTGCTACCGGAAAAGGTTTTGCTATTGCTTCGGCTGCACTTACTTCGCTAGCTCTATTTGCTGCTTATGTTACATTTACGGGTATAGATGGTATTAATATATTCAAAGCCCCTGTTCTTGCTATGCTTTTTGTTGGAGCTATGATTCCAGTAGTATTCTCTGCACTTGCTATGAATGCTGTAGGTAAAGCAGCCATGGAAATGGTAGAAGAAGTTAGACGTCAGTTTAGAGAAATTCCAGGTATCATGGAAGGCACAGGAAAACCTGAATACGGTAAATGTGTAGATATTTCTACCAAAGCTTCACTTAAAGAAATGATGTTACCAGGTATTTTAACTATTGGTTTCCCTATAGCCGTGGTGCTTGTAGGCAAATTGGTATACGGTGACAACAATATGCTAGTAGCTGAGATGTTAGGCGGTTATATGGCTGGAGTTACCGTTTCTGGTGTTCTTTGGGCAATATTCCAAAATAACGCCGGTGGTGCTTGGGACAATGCTAAAAAATCGTTTGAAGCTGGTGTTATGATTAATGGCGAAATGACGTATAAAGGTTCTGATGCGCACAAAGCAGCAGTAACTGGAGACACTGTAGGTGACCCATTTAAAGATACTTCAGGTCCTTCTATGAATATCCTGATAAAACTAACTTGTCTTATTGGCTTGGTTATTGCACCAATTTTAGGTGGGTTACATGGTGACTCAGGTAAAAAAGCATGCTGCAGTAAAGAAGCCATGGAAGCACACATCGCAATATGCGATAAAAATCTAGCTGATCATACCGCTTGTTGTACGTATGAAGAAGGCGAGAAAAAAGCGTGTTGTGCTAAAAAAGAAGCAACAAGCGAAAGCATGAGTGCTCCTATTGAACAGCAAACAACTACTGTAGAGATAGACAACACAGAAGACCAAGACTAAAAAGATAAAAAACAATTGAACCAGTTAAATTCTAAAAAACGCAAATTGAGTAAGACTTACTTGATTTGGGTTAAGGGTTTAGCTGGTTTTTTATTGATTATAATTACCTCCGCTTTTCAAGAGAAAACAGATATCTCCAATCTTTCAACCAATTACCTAATCCATGATAATGAAGATGGAAAAAGACTGGTAACGTTGCAGTCGGATGAATTTAAAGCATACACTGCCAGATTTCACCGTCAGCTAAAATATGAGAATGGCCAGGACACTATTTTACCTAAAATCCTTAGCCTTGCTTTACAAGGTTATTTGTTTTTAAAACAGACTGACGAGTTAGCCTCAGATCAATACCTTACTGTTATAGACTTCACGCTTTTTTGCAATAAGAAAAGACTTTGGGTTATTGATGTGGAAACTAAAAGAGTAGTCTTCAATGAATTAGTGGCGCATGGCGTTCAAACGGGTGAAGAATACGCAAAGTATTTTGGTAATAACCACGGGAGTAATAAAAGCTCTCTAGGTTTTTATACTACCGGTGGAACATATTTCGGAAGTAATAATCTTTCGCTTAAGCTTAATGGCATGGAAAGTCGATTTAATTCTAACGCATTTGCAAGAGGAATAGTGATACACGGTGCGAGTTATGTAAACGAAGACTTTGTAAAGCGAAAAGAGCGCATTGGAAGAAGTTTCGGCTGTCCAGCGGTTTCCAAAAAAATAAATACCCAACTAGTTAACATGTTAAAAGGAGGAAATTGCTTGTTTATATATTCTCCTACTAATGATTACCTGCAAAAATCAGCTATACTGAATGCTAATCTCTACATCACTGTGGATGATTTAAGCATTTAATTAGATAACTTTTATGTAAACTTTGTTAACGTCTAATGAAAAGCTTTAAAAAAGCCTTAGGTGGAGTGTTAGTTGCACTCCTAGCATTTTCTTCTTGTCAAAAAGAGGCTAAAATAGGTAAGCACAATATTGTTCTAACTCAGGATTCATTTGCTTATTATATCGAAAATCAATTTAGTAAATGGACAGTACTTGTTTGTCAGGATCAACTACAATTTATGGATACCTTACAATCATTTTACCAGGAAAGGAACTACATGCCTCTTCATTGGGATGTTTTGATGGGTGACTCCGCTGCATGGAAGAAACTGGAATCTACCTTTTCGTATAGCGAAACACACGGAATGGATGCACGATATTATTATCTTCCATTGGTCAGTTATTATAAGGCGAAAGCAGCCAATTATAGCAGTTCTGATAGTATTTATCGCGTATATGCTGAGTTAGAACTGATCATATCCAATAGTCTATTGAGAATGTATAAGGATATTGCAAATGGCAGAAGCAGTCCTATCAAAGTCTATGGTTACACCTATATGTTGCCTCGAAACAATTGGAAATCAATGAAGTTTTATGACTTTTTGAACGAACCTAATAAAATTGGTATGATTGAGGAAATTCATAAAAATGATACAACCTACCAAGAACTTCAAAAATTACTTAGGCTATATCAACAAAAAAAGAAAATTGAAATATCATCTGCCATAGACTTTGCAGACTATCCGAAATTAGCCTTAGGTGACTCAGCACCTGTAATTGGTAAACTAATATCAAAATTAAAACAGCGAAATATGCCAGATTCTAGCGTAAAATCGCTTATAAATACCAATGTTTTTACGGAGGATCTCGCTAAAATTATTAAAATGATTCAGGCTAAAAATAATCTTACTCCCGACGGTATCATGGGATACAAAACCTATAAAATAGTAAACACCACTCCCACCCATAACATAGACCAAGTAAAAGCAAACATGGAGCGTCAGCGATGGTTTACCAAACCGCAAGAAAAACCCTACGTTTACATTAATCTTCCACAATATATAATAGAAATGCACGGGCCAGATAGCTCAATGGAGATGAAAGTGTGTATTGGCAAAAATCTGCCAGATAACTACGACGCCATGGTTAAAGAATATAGCGATAGTGGCTGGCTATATAAGCTACCTAAAAATATGGAAACTCCACAAATAGCCAGTGAAATAACCTACGCTGTGCTCAATCCCACGTGGACAGTTCCCAATAGTATTATTACCCGAGAAATGTGGCCTATGCTTGTTTCTGAACCTCATTACTTGCGTAAAAAAGGATATAAAGTGACGCACAACGGCAAAGAAATTAATAGCGATACCATACAATGGAGCAGAATAAGTAAAACCAGCATCCCATATAAAATAGTAGAACAGCCCGGACCCAACAATTCGCTGGGCACCGTAAAGTTTTTATTTAGTAATCCGTTTTTTATTTATCTGCATGACACTCCGTCTAAGGCTGCTTTTGAGAAAACGCAACGTGCAGTGAGTCATGGATGTGTGCGACTTGAGAAACCACACGAATTTGGAGAGTTCCTTATGCAAAATTCAACAAAGTATGATGCAGACGATTTTAGAGTTATGTTGGGCTACCCTCCTCGAGATACAACACGATTAAAAAATTGGGACCCAAAAGATTCAACAGCAAAGATCATAAAAATTACAAAAACGGCCAATGTCAATCTAACTAAACCAATGCCGCTTTTCCTAGATTATAGAACACTTTACTTTGATAGTAAGTGGCAATTACACGCTGCTTATGATATTTATGACCAAAATCGTCTTATACTCCAAGAAATGGATCGGATGTAAAAAAGGCCCTTCTCGCGCTTACGATCAGGGCCCAACTAAAAGCTAAATTACAAAGTTTTTGAATAGCGTCTTACCTGATTTCTTTATACTTTCCCAATCAGAATACCAACTGAAACAGTTCTTAAATCAGGACCTAAATTTTCTTTAAACATACTTTTTGGGAAATACTTACCAAACAATACAATATCCTTATATCCAAATTGCACTTCATAACCCAGTCTGAACTGCTCTAAGTTAAAATCGTCTTCTTTCTTATTTTTATTTTTACCATTATCTTTCCATACTTGTTTCTGATGGCTACCTATTAAGTAACCAAAATTTGCACCGCCAGATATATATACATAGTCATCATTATTTTGGGGGCTTAGTTTAAGGTTAAGCAATAGCGGCATGGTCAAATACTGTGTAACTAACTTATTCCTCTTGTAGTTATTGTTACTTGGATTGGTTACTAAGCGTGAAGTTGGTGCCCCTAACATAGATGGTACATCTAAATCTATATTTTCGTTAAATCGATAATTATTGATATCAATACCTATTCCGTACACTAAACGGATATTTTCTTTATAAATATTCATAGCCTGGGTGACGATTTGCCAATTAACGTTAATTGATTTTCCAGCGTCCATGGCCATATCAGCATAATTGGCATCAGGTTCTAATTTCCCTCTACTGTTTAGTGCATTAGTATAACCTAACTGATAGCTGTTCCATTTCGTGTCTATAAAATCCGAATGCTCTGCCGCATTATCTTCTGCATCAGGCTTGTCTACTACGTTTCGTTCATCTTGATCTTTGGTCACTATGCTAAATGACTCTATTCTGTTTACAACAGTATCTTTACCTTCTGCATTTATTTTTACAACCTGCTTCTCTTTAAAGATAACTTTGACTTTATCGCCTTCTATTATCGTTTCATGGGTTGCTTTTGCCGAGTCTGTTTGTGCAAAACCTGTTACAGCAGCACAGACCATTAAAAAAGTAAGGGTTAAGTTGATGTTAATTTTCATTTTATTCATGTATTAATTTCTATTTTTAAACGGTTCAAGGCTTGCAATAGCTTGATATCCTTTTGTTTCTAATTCTAGTTGAATGCTGGGTCTGTTATTTTTAAAATTAGTATTTATATTGAGTTTAGGATTACTCGCCTTTACCAAAATATGGCTTATATTATTTTTGAGACTAATAAGCTCTTTAATTCTAAAAGATGTCATAGCTCTCTCTTTTCTGCTGGGTGCCAACTGTGATTCTTGGGTATTGGTAGTCGTTTTCTGAACTACGAGTTGATTTTCAGCCAATTTTGGTACTGTAAAAGCTTGGATTATGTTGGGTTTAGTTTGAACTAGTACCTCAACATCGTTCCTGTTTTCATTAGGAATGACTGTTTGCTCTAGTTCTAAAGTAGTGACAACTTGCTTTACACCTAATTCTGTCACTTTTTGATTGGCTTTCTGAATACCTCTAGAGCCTGACCTATTTTCATTTATTTCAGTTTCAAAGGCACTATTTTTTTGTGTCTCAACTTGAACAACTTGATTGCTATCCGATTTAAGCTCGGTAACAGCTGTAATACCTTGAACCATCTCCCTTTGTTGTCGTGGCCATGAAATAAGCACTGCGGCTAAAATACATACTGAAGCCGCTATAGCGGCCCATCGCTTGGGCATCATAGCAACCGTTTTTTCTTCCTTATAGAGACTTGCCTTGCCACTAAATACAATTGTGGAACTCGGCACAAGAACGGTTGCTTTAAAAAGTTTCCACTCTCTAAAAAAAAACTCGTCACCTTCTATTTGATCCATCACTAATAGCTCCTCTGCTTCAGAAAGATTCCCCTCCAGCAGATCAAACATGATTAGTTCATAATTATCTTTATCTAATATCATCCTACTCTTTTTATAATGTCATCAATTCTAGTTTATTGATGTATGCTTTAATGTATTTGCGGGCTCTAAATATATTAATCTTCACTTGACTTTCGCTCATACCCGTTATGTCTCCGATACGCTTATAATCATGGCCTTCATAATCTCTTAAGGTCAATACACTTTTTTGTTTAGCGGGTAATTCATTTACCGCCAAGCTTACGTATTCAATTAAATTATTGTATTCATAATTATCAGATGCTACATGCACGGCACTTGTTAAATCCGTATGATTTTTATTCTTTCGTATCACATCTATCATATTATTGTACGCAATTTTAAAGAGGTATGCTTTTGCTGTTTTCATTTCCACTTGATCTATGCGAACCCATAATTTCTCAAATGTATTTTGAACGATATTTTCTGCCTCAAACTCATCCCTTAAATTTTTCACGATAAAGCGAAATATCCCATCCGAATATTGCTTCACACATGTATTGTAATCCTGGGTGGTCATTTGGGGTTAGTATAGGTTATACGACTCTTTATTTGGAAAGTTACACAAGGTATAAAAAAATAAATAATTAGCAGACAGAATAAATTTTTTCATGATTTCATTCGACCACCTCTTGTGTATCACTCATCTTTTTTGTTTCCTTTTATTCGTTTATTTATGATTAATGCGGGTACTTTTGCTTGATAATGAGTGAATGGTTTGGAACGTGGTTTGACAGTGATTATTATCACTTGCTTTATAAGGATAGAGATTATACGGAAGCAGAGAATTTTGTAGAAAAACTTGCGATCCATTTAAAACCAAATACCGCTGATTTAATTCTTGATTTGGCTTGTGGTAAAGGCAGACACAGCATTCATCTTAATGCTTTAGGATTTGATGTTGAAGGATCAGACTATAGTACTAACAGTATAAAATACGCAAAACAATTTGAGAATAAACGACTGAAATTTTACGAGCATGATATGCGGCTCTCCTTCCCGCGTAAATATGATTTTATACTGAATTTATTTACAAGTTTTGGTTATTTTGATACGGAAACGGAACACCTAAACACATTAAAAAACATCTACAAAGGGCTTAATGAAAACGGTGTTTTTGTGTTTGATTTCATGAACGTTGATCACGTGTTGGCTAATTTAGTGGCTTATGAAACCGTTACCAAGGGGCATATTGATTTTGAAATTCGTAGAGACTTAATCAATGGTAAAATAACGAAGGATATTATATTTTTAGACAAACGTATTCCTTATCACTATACGGAAAAAGTATCGGCACTAGGATACGCTAAAATTATGGAGATGATGACTGAAACAGGGTTTACAGTACTGGACAGTTTTGGTGATTACGCCTTAAGCTCTTTTGATTCTGAAAAATCAAAAAGACTTATATTGGTCCTTAAAAAATGATCGAAACATTAGTATCATTAGACAAAACCTTGTTCATCGCCATTCATCAAGACATGGCAAATACTATTTTTGATTTTGTATTCCCTTTATTACGTGAACCATTGACGTGGCTTCCACTTTATTTGTTTTTTGGATATATGGCCATCAAAAAATATAACATGGAGGGATTCTATATTATACTAGTAACAGGTTTTGTTGTATTACTATGCGATCAATTTTCAGCAAGTATTATGAAACCTTTATTTGAACGATTAAGACCTTGCCATGAGCCAACGTTGACCGATCACATTCGAGTTTTAGTAAACTGTGGAGGGCAATATGGGTTTATATCTTCACATGCAACCAATCATTTTGGGATGGCCGTAATATTTACTTGGTTTTTTAAAAACATATATTCTAAAACATGGGTAAGCTGTATTTTTTATGTATGGGCCTCTCTCATTTGTTTTGCTCAAGTATATGTTGCAAAACATTATCCAGGTGATGTTTTGGCAGGCATGATATTCGGGATCTTGATTGGTAAATTAGTTTTGAGTATTTTTACCAAAATCGTGATGATAAGAAAAATATCATGAGAATCACATAACTCTAAACTCAAGACTAAAAAACGTGTTTCAAGAAAAAGCCTTAGCCATATTAAAATCTGGAAAAAATGTATTCCTAACTGGCAGCGCTGGCACCGGAAAAACCTACACGCTAAATCAATTTATTTCTTACCTAAAGGCACATAAGGTGCCTGTTGCCGTAACTGCGAGTACAGGAATTGCCGCGACTCATATGAACGGAACCACCATACATTCATGGAGTGGGATTGGCATTAAAGATAACTTAACTCACGAAAATTTAAAGTCCTTAGCAACTAAAGTTTATTTAACCAAGAACCAGCGGACCACCCACATTCTAATCATTGATGAAATATCTATGCTTCATCGAAATCAATTAGATATGATTAATCAAGTGCTCAAGTATATTCGAAACTCGGCTAAGCCTTTTGGAGGAATGCAAGTTGTTTTTGCCGGTGATTTTTTTCAGCTGCCTCCAGTAAGCCGCGACCAAGAACCCAGTAAAGACAAATTTGCTTTCATGAGTAAAGCTTGGGTAGAAGCTGCTCCAGTAGTGTGTTATCTTACCGAGCAATATAGACAAACCAAAAATGAGCTAAACACCATACTTAACCAAATACGGAGTAATGATGTAGACGAAAGTGCCGTGCAATTACTCCAAGAAACACGTTTTAATGAACACACCATAGAACCAACCAAGCTATACTCTCATAATGCAGACGTAGATGCAATGAATGAGCAAGAATTACAAGGATTACAAACAGATGAGGAGGTCTTTTTTGCCAAAAAATCGGGTAATCCAAAAATGATGGAGGGGTTCGTGAAATCACTTATCGTTCAAGAAAAACTGGTAATAAAAAAAGGATGTAAGGTTATGTTTCTTAAAAATGATCACGAACGTGGCATCATGAATGGAACACTCGGTTTAGTTGTAGACTTTAAAAATGATCCAGATGAAAAAGGACCTTATCCTCTAGTTCAACTTATGGATAAGCGTAAGATCTTGGCCACTCCCGAAATATGGTCAATTAACAATGAGAAAGGTACACCCATGGTAAGTTTTGAACAAGTACCCTTACGTTTAGCTTGGGCTATTACGGTGCATAAAAGTCAGGGGATGACACTTGAAGCTGCTGAAATTGACCTATCTAAAGCCTTTGAACCCGGTCAAGGATATGTGGCACTCTCTCGACTAAAAGAGCTTGATGGTCTAAGATTACTTGGTATCAACAGAATGGCTATAGAAGTAGACCCGTTAGCCTATAAGGCAGACCAGCGTTTTCAAGAATTAAGCGGTGAGATAGACCAAATTCCAGAAGAAGATTTTAGTAAAAATTGGGAAAGCCACATTTATGCAAGTGGCGGTACTACGGATGAAAAAGAGTTAAAAAAACACAACACTAAAACCGTTGCAAAAGAAAAACAAATTAGTACGCATCAAGTTACTATTCAGTACATTGAACAGGGAATGAGCCTAAAAGAAATCAGTGAAGAGCGAGGAATGACATACAGTACGATACAAGGACACATCTTGACCATATCAGACAAATATCCCGATGTTGATATTAGCGCTTATAGACCTGATAATATATTAATGGATCGCATAAACGAAGTATACACAAAAGCAAAAACCAAGGCAAAAGAAGAGGACTATAGCGGCGATGGAAGATTAAAAAGCAGCATTATTTTTCGAGCATTAGGCGAAAAAATTGATTACGCTACCATCAAAATAGCCTACGCTTTTTTGGATATTTGATCGTCTTTGTTCGGTTCAAAATTGTATTTCAGGTATTTCTCCTTCAATTATAAGTCTTCCTTCTGTAGCTGTTTTAACCTGATCAATGCTAACTCCTGGGGCAAGTTCTTTTAGTTCAAAACCGCGCTCTGTTACTTCCATTACACAAAGGTCTGTAACTACTTTTTTGACACAACCAAGTCCAGTTACAGGCAGGGTTAGTTTTTTGAGCAACTTGCTCTCACCGTCTCTATTGGTATGTTGCATAGCCACAATTATATTCTTGGCAGATGCAACAAGATCCATTGCTCCACCCATACCTTTTACCATTTTCCCGGGTATTTTCCAGTTTGCAATATCTCCATTATCGTTTACCTCCATAGCCCCCAATACAGTAAGATCTACTCTCCCACTTCGAATCATAGCAAAACTTGTAGCACTATCAAAAAAAGAAGAGCCAGGCAAAGTGGTAACCGTTTGCTTACCGGCATTGATAAGATCTGCATCTATTTCTTCTTCGGTTGGGAATGGTCCCATACCAAGCAATCCATTCTCAGATTGCAGGGTTACATTAATTCCTTCTGGCACGTAATTAGCAACGAGGGTTGGTATTCCAATTCCAAGATTTACGTAATAACCGTCTTTTAATTCACGCGCTATTCTTTGGGCTATTTGTTGTTTTGTGAGCATTATCTTATTGTTCTCTGTTCAATTCTTTTTTCATAATCCACACCTTGAAATATTTTATTCACAAAAATACCTGGTGTATGAATAAAATTAGGATCTAGGTCACCTGCAGGCACTAGCTCTTCTACTTCTGCAATCGTTATTTTTCCTGCCATTGCCATCATAGGATTAAAGTTTCTTGCCGTTGCTTTAAAGATAAGATTGCCGTCGGTATCACCTTTCCATGCTTTTACAATGGCGTAGTCACTATTAAATGCCTTTTCCATGATATACTGCTTTCCATCAAACTCCCTAGTTTCCTTTCCTTCTGCAACCTCGGTCCCATAACCCGCAGGTGTAAAAAATGCAGGAATTCCTGCTCCAGAAGCTCGGCATCGTTCCGCTAGAGTACCTTGTGGAAGTAATTCTACCTCAAGTTCCCCATTGAGTAATTGTCTTTCAAATTCCGCATTTTCGCCTACGTATGAACTGATCATCTTTTTAACCTGACGACCTTTGAGCATCAATCCAATTCCAAAATCATCAACCCCTGCATTATTGCTAATACATGTTAAATTTTTAACCCCAAGATTAACCAAAGCAGTGATACAGTTTTCAGGGATTCCACATAGCCCAAAACCACCGAGCATTAGGGTCATTCCGTCTTGAATATCTCGTACCGCTTCAGAGGCATTAGAAACTACTTTTTTCATAAATATCTATAGCGAAATTAGTGTTTTGCATCATAGGAAAAAAATTCACCCTAGTAATGTCTTTGCGCTGAATTTACTTCTGGTGAGGTCTAAAGTTAAATAAATCAATAAATTTGTGTTTCAAGTATAATCTCTATGAACAATTCATTTACCAAGATTTATCTGCCATTCATGATGGTTTTTTTTATTTCTTCGGTTACTATTGGTCAATACGGGAATGAATGGGTTAATCAAGGCCAGACTTATTATAAAATAAAAGTAGGTTCTACTGGCATTGGTTTAGAGGTTCTCATTCAAAATCTACCTAAAAGCTCCTTTGGAATTCATTTATAGTTAGGAAGTTGGTGAACCAATGCCAGAAAAATCAACTTTCTAGAAAAAATGATTATATAAAGCTAAAATATAAAAACCAAAATGGCACTTTTGTTCAGGCGGTAGTAATACTTCGCATAAAATCCTTACCATTATAAAAAATACATCCAAATCATGCATCAACACATATCACAACTCCTTTTCGAAATAGGTGAATTTCAACTTACCGAACAATCAAAGTTGAGTGAAATTAAAGTTATCGAAAAGAGTCAAAACCAACTGGTGAGCTATGTAGATATTGAAAGTGAAAAGCGTCTTGTGAAAGGACTGCTTGAACTAACTCCTTCTGCTGGATTTTTAGGCGAAGAAGGCACCAGCACGCTGCAAAACAACGATTTATACTGGATTATCGATCCAATAGATGGCACCACTAATTTCTTATTCGGCCACTCTAAATTTTGTATTTCGATTGCATTATATGCGGATGCCAAACCTGTTTATGGAGCGGTATATGTGCCGGCAGAAAAAGAACTTTTTCACGCGGATAGCAGTGGCGCATATTTAAATGGAAAACCCATACACGTAGCTCAGCGATCGGATCTATCTGCAACCTTAATGGCCACTGGATTTCCCTATTACAATTTTAAAGGCTTAAATGGCTACATTGAAGTTCTCAAGACACTCATGCAATCTACGCAAGGCTTGCGAAGAATGGGTAGTGCAGCTATAGACCTCGTATATACTGCAGCCGGAAGATTTGATGGATTTTTTGAACTTAACCTGCAACCTTGGGACGTGGCGGGTGGCGCGTACATTGTGCAGCAAGCAGGAGGATTGGTTACGAACTTTAGCGGAGAAGATGACTTTGTTTTTGGAGCATCCATACTCGCAGCCAATGAAAACATACACCAGTTACTTTCTGAAATTATTGCTAAGCAGGAATTTTAATCTTTTGGAGTAAGAACAAACACATCTTCATCGTCTTTCTTGAAAAAATAATGCTCCCGTGCATATTTTTCTAATCGGTCATTCGTTGAGAATAAATTAACTTTTTGCTCTTCCATGTCCGCAATTTCTTCTTTCAGAAACTGTTCTTGCATCCGCAGATCTTTAAGCTCATGATACTGCTTATAGATAAACATAGCGCTATTACCATCAAACAACAACATCCAAGCCA
The DNA here is from genome assembly GCA_945889315.1 of Chitinophaga pinensis. Classification (GTDB taxonomy): domain Bacteria; phylum Bacteroidota; class Bacteroidia; order NS11-12g; family UBA9320; genus UBA9320. The sequence continues at coordinate 2,546 of CAMDBP010000046.1, read as the reverse complement.
CAAAAACACCTATGGTGAGTGAATATTTACGATTAATTAGTTTGCGAATTATGGTATTCATCTTGTCAAAGATAGTATTGCTCGACTATTCTTAATTAAACAACATCCATAAATTGTATTTATTACCAGACAGAATGCTCACTACTCTCCCACTTATCTTGCATCATTAGCACTTTTTGAAGAATTTCTCTGGCTGCACCTTGCCCACCTGCTTGCTTGGTAACAATATCAGCCAGTTCTTGCACTTCCCATGCGGCATCTGAAGGTGCTACTTTTACACCACACATCCGCATCACAGACAAGTCTGGGTAATCGTCGCCCATATACAATGTTCTCTCTAAGTCAAGATCTAACTTAAGTTGAAGTTCTGCTAATAAAATACGTTTGTCAGAAACACCTGTGTGCACTTCTTTAATGCCTAAAGTACGTAAACGATCTCTGACTCCGTCCGAATTCCCGCCACTTATTATAATGACGTTAAAGCCTTGTTTTACAACATATTGAAGCGCAAATCCATCCTTTATATTAAAGGTACGTTGCATCTCGCCATTATCTGTGGCAATAACACTTCCGGGAGTAAGCACTCCATCTACATCAAAGATAAAAGTGTTAACATGAGTCAGTTGATCTAGAATCATTGTTTTTTTACTGATTATCACGCCATTCGTATACCCAGCTGCTTTGAATCATTTCTAAATGTCCTTCGCTACTATCTTCACGTTTTCCTTCAAAATTATCCAACGCTAATACCCAGTCTAGTAGCTCTGTAAAACGTATTCTGTATATCTTGGTCTCTGTAAAATCATCTCCAAATTTTTCATATAAGGCTAATGCGATGTCTTCGTAGTCTGACCAATTTATGGGTGGCTCAAAAAAATTTTGGTTACTCATGTGTTTTGTTTAATGACCTATAATTGTACTTTGATCGGGAATAGTTACTTCAATATCAGCCGTTATAACACACTGACATCCCAATCTAGAATTAATTCTAGGATTTATTGCTCTATCAATAAAATCTTCTTCTTTATCTGAAATCTCTGGAAGGGAATCCATTCCTTGCTCTATGTATACTTGACATGTACTGCAAGCGCATACCGCACCGCAGTTGTGATTAAGGTGAATATCATGATCATGAGCAACATCTAGTATGGTATCACCTGGTCGCGCTTCTAAAGTTACCACCTTGTTTGGTTCTGTTTCAAACCTAAAAGTTACTTTGTGCTTCGTCATTTTTTCTAGTGCAAATCTAATACTAATGTGTAAAGAATCGTCCCTTTTATGAGGCAACCTTCTTTGATTCTTGTTCATCTTGCATTCTAAAAATAACAAGACTTAGTAGTAAATCCTAAAAATGTACAAGGTATTAAAGCTATTTTTGTTTTGAATAAAAAGAATGATTAAAAAAAGTAGAAGTAGAAGTTGGCTCTGGATTGCAGTTACTCTTATAACCCTAACCCTAAATGCTCAATCTCCAGATTTTTTATTAGGGCTCCCTTACAACTCCCCTGAGGTGACTAAACTCATTTTGCGATTCCAGGATAAAAACCCTACAGAATCTTTTTTACCCTTTCAGCAAACATACAAACAAGACTACTTCAAAGACGGCATCTCAATGGAGTACAATTCGGATATTAGTTTATTCAAGGTAAAACTTTATGACTCAGGATATTCCTTTCAAAAATACAATCTTGAGCTACCCAAAGGTGTAACTTGGGGAATGAACTTAGATCAAGTTCAAAAGAAGACTGGCCTTTTAGAATTTGATCCAACGAATGACTTTATTGGACTTCTTCCAATGAACAATTACCAAATTCAATTTTACTTTGAAAGCGGCAGACTGTATCATATTATATGCACTGCCACGTTACCATTATTGCAGCAAAAATTAGACGACTTAATAGCAGGAACAGGTTTACGCTTATTGCCCAATGGTAAACCAACAGATGGTAATGTTATAGATGGTATTGGAACTATGCGCTGGGGCAAGGCTGCCGCCATTTACAAAGGAGAATGGTCTTACGGATTACCTCATGGTAAAGGTCAATATATAGATTCTATGGGAAATCAGTATGAAGGTGAATTTAAACTTGGTTTCTTTTGGGGTGAAGGCATTTACAAATCTAAAAACGGGAAATACACCTACAACGGAACTCAGGTAATGAGCAAAAGACACTTTCAGGGAAAGATAGTGTATGGCAATAAAAATGCCTATGAAGGAGATTGGATTCAGGATAACATGGAAGGCCAAGGCAAATATTATCAAGGAGAAAGTTACTTATATGTGGGTGATATGAAAAACAATGCCTTTAACGGGAAAGGAATGCTAACCACTCCTGAAGGAACTGTAATCGGTAGTTTTAAAAATGGCAAACCACATGGATTTTGCAAACAAATAAGCAACGATGAACAGCAACGCGCTGAAGGAAATTACACAAATGGCAAAAAGAACGGAAAGTTTAAAATTAGCTCCAATGGCCTAGAGCGAGACGTCACCTATGAAGATGAAATTGAAATAATCATCAAAACAAACTAGTTCAACAATAATT
>CAMDBP010000045.1 GCA_945889315.1 Chitinophaga pinensis | reverse complement strand
AAAAGCATGGGCCAAATTTGTAGCTATATTCCCACTTCCTATGAACGTGATTTTATACTTCACGCCATATTTTTCTTAAGTTCTACACGATTCCATGCAGCTAAACCAAAACCTAGTACCATAAGCACCGTCCCTAACCAGAGTAGATTGATATACGGGAACACAATCCCTTTCATAACAATAAATTTTGGCTGAGGTGTAGTTTCTGAAATTTCTAAGATAGCTTTTGGCTCGCCTCCCTCTGTGGGTCTTACCTCAAACCCAAAACGCAAACCTACCTCAGCAAGTTCGGTCCTAATGCTAAAAAATGTTTGCTCGTTTATCCCAAAAAGCGGCTCTGACTCTACTGTGTTATTACCGTTTCTTACTTTCAATAAAGCTTTAACAAGCGTAGTGTTTTTCAAACCTATACTTTCTCCATTTCCTTGGTCTATACCTGTAAAATAAACAACGCCGTTAGCAGTAATGATACTGTCTCCTTTCTGTACCTCAAATTCTTTTACATTTCTCCATGTAATACTATCACTATTCTCTTTGGGAACAGAGGTTATATGTGTGTAAACATCATACGTTAAATAATGACGTGTATCGGGATTAGATAATAAACCCATTTCTTCACTTAGCTGAGAGTTAGGTTTTAGCGTAAACTCTTCATCTCCTAATATAGATTTATAATGAATGCAAAAATAAACATCCTCTCCACTCACGCTATCGCCTTGATAGGTCACCATAAAATCTCCTAAACGAGTAGGTTCACCTTTTCTAAGTAGCATGTTTTCTTTACGTGCACTTTCATCAAAACCACCCATTTGACCGCTAAAATCAGCCGTTATCACTTGTTTCTTAGCACTTGAAACCAAAACACCAAGTAGCATTAATCCAAAACCAATATGTGCTATAGACGACCCACTTAGCTTAGCATGCCGGACATATATAAGTAGATATGCTAGGTTCGCTACAAAAGCATAAATCCCCGCAAGCATAAAGATAACGTACATAGGATTAGAAATGCCAAATAAGAACACCCCGCCCAACGTAAGAGCGACAGCTACAAACAAGGTAATTAATATTTCCTTGGCGAGCTTTAATTTATCGGGAGTATTTTTATACCTAAAAAATTGCCCTACAGCCATAAGCATCGCAATTACAATAGCAATAGGCATTTGGTATCGATTATAAAAACCAATGGCATCTTTAGGCGGGACAAAGTCCGATCCAAATACCTTATTAAACACAGGTAATGATGTACCTACTAGAATTTGTACCGCACTCAATACCAGCATAAGTGAGCCTATAAACATCCAAAACTCACGTCCCGTTACATTATCTTCACTTGGTCTGTTTTCTATTTGCTTGTTAAGGTTTAGCACAAACCACACAATGCCCGCTATACTTAAAGCCAATAATGGGTAAAAACTTAACTTAGAATAAAAAGGCAGTAGCAGCACCAATACACTTACTGGAATAATGATATACCAACGTTTGCGAGCTCCCTCCGTAACAGCTACGATGGGCAGCCAAATGAATAATACTACAAATTGCATAAGTTGTCCTGCCAAACCGAGGTCTGTAAAGGAGTGAACGGAAGTTGTACCTAAAACACCACTTCGTGTTAAGAACGTAGCATAAAGCACCATAATATACGTAGCTATCACCAAGGTATAAGCAGCAATGGTCGAGCTATTGGTAACTTTTTTGATAAGCATTAAATGGATGCCGCTTATCAATAATAGCCACGGAACCAAGGATGCATTCTCTACCGGATCCCACGCCCAATAACCACCAAAACTAAGAGACTCATACGCCCAGAAGCCACCCATAACAATACCTGCACCTAAAACCATACCCGCAACTAATGCCCAAGGTAAAGCCGGTTTTATCCAAGCTCGGTATTCTTTCTCAAAAAGGGAGGTTACCGCAAAAGCAAAGGGAACAATGGTCAACGCAAATCCTAAAAATAACGTAGGTGGGTGAATAACCATCCAATAGTTTTGTAGCAACGGATTAAGTCCTGTGCCATCCACTACATTTTTGATATAATCCGCCGAAGAAAATATCGGCGCTTGCATCTTCTCACGCAATAGCTCAAAAGGACTACTACCTAACGTGTAAACATCAAAAAAGTTAACACCTAATATCATTGAGGTAAGTACCACTTGAGATAATGCCATGATTGCTACAACACCTCGCTCCCATCGTTTAGCCGTAGCTATTAGCACTAAACCCAACAATGCGTTCCATACTATCCAAAGTAAAAAACTACCTTCTTGTCCTTCCCAAAAACAAGATACCATATACCGCAAAGGCAGCGCCATGCTGCTATGCTCGTATGCATAGGCATACTCAAAGTAATGTTTTTGTATTATGACAAATAAGGTGATAAACACCCCCAGTACGGATGCCGCATGTATAAAAAACATGGTTCTCGCCAGTGTCCTTTCTTTTGTCTTCCCCTCTCCAGATCTAACATAAAATAGCACACTAAGTAATGCTGTCACAAGAGCCAGCACTACCAATAATTTACCTAGGTTGCCTATAAGTAGGTGCTCACCAATAAACGTTATATTTTCCATGATTATAGGCTAGCTCTTTTGGCTGCCTGTACTTGTTTGTTAATTTGTTCATCCTTGTATTTAGATGGACACTTAGGGATTACTTTAGTTGCCTGAAAAAAATCATCTGCTGCGACTCCGTACATACTCACACTTTCTGCTCTCTCAAAATCTTGTTGTTTTGGTTCATACGAAACGACTTTGCGCACATCTCCTGATTTGTCTTTAAGGTAAAATACAAAATAGTTCGGATCCTTTACAGGGTCGTATTCAAATGGCTTATCTTTTACCAAAAAACCAGTTATATGATAGGTATCTCCTGGGTTTGCTTCTGCTTGAGCAAAGGTGGCACTTTCTTCAGCCCCCATATAGGTGCTCATGATATATCCTATTGCAACTGAAAGCAGCACCAGTAAAACAATAACTTTAGGCTTCATTTTTCTTCTCTAAGGCTTTTATTTTTTTATCTAAACGAACTAGGTACGCCGCCAATAGGGTAAATATAATTACCAAAACAGCCACTACTACGTATATTTTGCCACTGCTGTACATTACCTCATCCACAGGAGACTGTGCTACTGCAGTAAGACTCAGGACCAGTAATAGAATACTATATTTCCTCATTTTTTCTTTTTAGTTCTGTTAATCTATATTTTAAAGTAGAAAGCCATACACCCATAAGTACCCATCCTAATCCTGAAAGATAGAATACCTTACGCAGGTTATTATCTAAATCTAACGTACTAAACCCAACCGTATCGCCACTGGCAGGATGCAAGCTTGTCTCTGCCATACGCGGGTATACGATGATGAGCACTATATATATGGGAAAAGCAAAGAGATTATACACAGAAGAGAACTTAGCTCTCTTAATTTCATCTTCAATGCTGTTTCTAAGTATGTAATATGCTGTATATATGAGCATGGCAATTGCTGCACCGTTTAGTTTGGCATCTTCTATCCACCATGTACCCCAGGTAAATCTCGCCCAAAATGATCCCGTAGCCAAGCCCATAAGTCCAAATAGCATAGCCACTTTTACCATACTACTAGACATACTGTCTTTTTTCAAGTCGCCTGAAGACAGATACATAAGGCTATATATCACGGAGACAAAGAGTAAAATAATCATGGTAAACCACATTGGCACATGGAAATTGAGGTTACGAATGGTTTTTCCTAGTATGCCAATATTGTCAGGAGCAGGCATCAAAAAACCGCCTATAATTCCGTAGGTAACAAAGAGGATTGCGAGAATTTTCCACCAATATTTTCTCATGATATAACTTACGGTCAAAGGTAGGATTTTACTAGATAACAATGTAAAGGGATGGTAGTTTTTTGAGAAGTGTTAGAATTCACTTTTCTTAAAAAATAAGCCCTACTTAAAGTCCCCATTTTTCTTCTTCTGAAGAAATTGCTGTCTACGCAGCATAAAATATCTCATCACAGCAAAAAGCGTTACACCCATAAATAGATAAGCTGATGTTTTGTCCTGCTCTGAAGATGTTAAAACAAGATACGCTTGTACTACAGAAACTGCGGCAATAAGCATCCAGATGAGTTGTAATATTCTTGGTAGTTTCATTTTTATTCTTGATTTAGGATGTATGACTTAGGATGTATGATTTAGGATGTGTGACTTGCTTCTCTCTCTAATTACTAATATCAATTCACTAATAACATGTTACTATTCTATCAGCTGAGGCTGCTGTGGTTCTATTTCTTCGTCCAAATATACTATCCCGGTAACCTTCTTAAGTTTGTAATTCATAAAAGTTTCGTCACTTTCAAAGCCTTCTGCTTTTATTATTTTTTCATTACGTATGCGTACCCTAACCGGTTTATCAGAGGTTACTGTGCGTTTTTTCTTGTCCCAAATTAGTTCGTCTGTTTTTATTTCCTCGTCGTTTTTATTGATTATCACCACGCTGTCACGTATTTCTATTCTGTCTTCACGCTCATAGTGCATAGCATATCTGGCGCTTAGGGAACTTTGTATCTCGCCATATTCATCAAAGAAATTTGCTTTTACCCCTTTTGGCATTTCCATTCTGGGATTATTTTTATCCGGGAAGCGTTTCATCACAGGAGCTGCTATTTTGGCTCGTAGGATGGCATCATCCGTATATATTATTTTTACATCATTAGCCACTTCTACCGTGAGGCTATCTCGTTGCTTGTTGAGCTTCGATAATTCCTGTACCGTTTGGCCGCTCTTGTCGCAAGAAACCAAAAAAGCGGCAGTAACAAGTACTGCCGCTTTTCTTATATTTTTGCTAATAATGTTCACTAGGAATTACTCCCCATTAAATCTAACCGTTGTACTCTCACCAATCCAACATCCAACTGTGTAAGAAGAACCAACGATGACACCTTTAAAGAAAGCAGTTTGCTTATCAGGAAAAGACCCTGAAATATTTGCAATCTTTGAATTAGCTTCTGAAGCTACAGAACCGTCTATACTTCTTGCTTTCATATATTTATCAGCAGCTACTAAGTAAACTCCGCCTCTTCCAAGATCACCCGTACCACAACTTGCGGCACTTGCAGAATAGGCATCTCCAATAAGTATATACGCCTCTCCGCTATTTGGATTTACACCTAGTGCTTTTCTCGCATAATCTCTTACAGAAGAATATTGGCCGTTATTTTTTGCTGTTTTGGCAAGTTTGATATAAATATCATATCGCTCATCATCACTTGAAGCCAGCTCAGCTGCTTTGTTATAATAAATACTGGCTTTACGATCATCTCCTTGTTTACCAAATGATTTAGCTAACGTTAGCGCAGATGCACTACTAGGCTCTATACCAAACAATACTTCAGAGCATTGCAAGTAAAAATCCGAAACCTCGCATCCACCACGATCTAATAATTTGACCGTGCTTTTCAACCAATCCACATTGGTTTTGTTAGCTGCAAAAGCAGGTTGCTTTAACTCTGTAAGTTTATCACAACTCAAATAAGGTTTCATCATTCCGATTACCGCTTCTTGGGTCGATAACCATTTTACTCCAAGCGCTGAATCTTTGGCGCTTACACCTGCCGCAGTATATTTTGCTATGTTATTATCTATCACCGGAGTTATTTCATCAAGAATGAGGAATAACTGATCAAGCGTAAGTTTTTCTTTAACGTATTCTTTAACCCCTGCATAAATATAATCCGCTGGAACATCCTCTTTCGTATTATCCCCTTCTAATCGTATAGATTTAGAAAAAATCGCTAAAGCTTCTGTTCTTCTCTTAGGTGCGAGTTTGGCCATATCGTCTGCTTTTTTAGCAAGCACGTAACCCTCCTGACCAAAAAACTCAATTCTCATATCCTGACTCATGAGTAATGTATCCACTAAGCCTTCAAAACGAGCTTTATATGCATCTTCCCTAAGCACTTTTTTTATAATAAACGGACCAGCATATGTAATACGTTTTTGAATACACGGTGCGTTTATAAAAAGATACTCCCAATATGGAAATGCTTCCACATATTTTTTCTCTTGATAGTACTGATTAAATAAAGATAATTGTTTTGCCGTTTCAATACTGTCTTTCCCCCATTTATTGACACATGCAGGAGCCTGTGCATTATCTGTACCGTTGTCTTCTTCCTCTTGAGCCATTGCAGAGAATCCTACAAAAGCCATCATTATCATCACTAAATACTTCTTCATATCACCTGTTTTTAATAATATTTCCTTTTTGTAAACCATTTGTCATTTAAATTTAATCCTAATCCTATTTTAAAATAATCTTCTTGTATTAACCCCGTAGAACCTCTTTTTATATACTCTAACGTAATATTTATAGTGCTTACGATAGCTACTTTTTCTTCTACTATCCTAACAGACTTAACAATCGGTAACCCTAGTCCAAAACTTATGCCAAGTTCGTTAAGCGGCGTATGATTAAACACATAATACAAGTTTTCATAACGCAATCCTGCACTGTATCTCACTTTCCAAAAGAAATCTCCTTTTTCTTCATACTTCGGCCTTGGCACTATGCTAAAACCCAAAGAGTATCGCTCATTATTGCGATACGAGATAGCATCTCTAGGTGCAATTGTGGACCACATGCTTCGCTCCATCTCTGCAGACAGAGACCACTTATTACCTTGACTAAGCGTATATCCTGCACTGAAACTTAACGGTTTTTGACTTACATCCTTAAGATTGTCCGCGTAAAATATTGTATCTATAGGCACCAGATCACCGGCATCATACGATCCTCCATAAAACGTTTCAGAATACCTATATCCCTCACCGTTAAGATTTGAGCTGGTATGGAAGGCCCCTGCCAGCGTATGCTTTAAGGTCACACTTTTTTTACGTGCCAATCGTATAGAATCATATACAGTATATTGTGCACCTAAATCTAAATCAAATCCTTTGTACGCAAAAAATGTTTCGTCGCTAAAGCTAAAACGAGCATCTGTGTTTGGATATACCTTAGCATAGGCCGACTGTATACTCCCAAAATTATAATTAACACTTGCTCCTACGTTTAAACCTTTGATAGGCTGTACCCCATAACCAAGAAATAATCGATGAATACCGCCATTGCCTCTTAGTATATTATAGTATGAAGGGGTGTCATTGTTGAATCTATTTTTGATTTCATACCCGACATCACTGTACTGATTTAAACCGAAACTCATTGCCATTTTTCTTTTGGTTTCAAAAGGAAATGCCATTGCAAAGTGACTAAAATTACCTGTGCGAGTGTTTGCACTTAGGCTTTCTGTAGATAATTTACCCATACTCATATAGGCCCCAATATCGAAGACAGTATATTTTAAGCTTGCCAAACTAGCCGGGTTATTGGGCGTAAACGAATTTTCGCTTTGTTGTGCTATAGAAGCTCCGCCTGTTGCTGCGTGTTGCGTAAAACCATTTTGTATTAATTCCCCTAGTCCAGCAAAACTATATGGCGACGAAGTACCTAGCTGCCCGAAACTACTTACTGACACTAATACCAAAAGGATAGTCCAATAACTTTTATTTTTTAGCATTGTATTCAATGATGTGATTTAACCCCTCTAAAACTAATTTTGGGCGTGCGAATATCTTATTTTTAACCTCTTTAACAAAATGTAACTGAATACTACTGCAATCAACTACTTTCAAATGCTCAAAACATGCATTGAGTTGACCAATGTGTCCATTTATTTCATATTCGATTCCTCTGCATACTCCCACTTGCAGCGATTCTGTTGTATTCTTTCCGGGGAAGGTTACCTTGTAATCATATTCCACTAATGGTAAACCTGCAGTAAATTGATTCATTGCCATGAGTCTCATCTTCACGCCTGGAGATATCAGTCCTCCTTCAAAACATCCTTTAATAACTAAATCTAGGGTGAGACATGTTCCTAAATCTATGACTAACCAAGTAGCTTCTTTATCCAAGTAATGAGCCGCCACCGCAGTTGCAATTCTATCTTGCCCCAACGTATGTGGCGTATTGTAATTGAGCGATATTGGCAGATTCGTTTCCGGGTTCAAGAATGCTGATTCGCCTCTCGTTTCTAAGATAAATGCTTCTAGTGCTTTATTCTCACCGGATTTGCAAACTAACACGTGCAGCAGATTAAACTCTTTTTCAAGCTCTTTATAGGTGTCAAGCGCAAAAGGTTTAAAGTGCCTTATTTCTTGGCCATGCTGATATAAAGCCGCTTTGGTGCTTGTATTCCCTATATCTATACAAAGATTCATTTTATCCATTTTGTAATGTGATGCTCTATTTCAACTAGATTACCGTTTCGACTTACTTTTAAATTCCCGTTCGCCAGAATAGCATGCACTCTATAGACTTCTGAACGATCTTTGTTCGAAAATGTTACATTTTCATTTTTTTTGTAGAGTACTTCATTGACTCCCATTAGCAAGATACTACTGGATTGAGTTAGAAAATGATAAAAAGCATCATACACGCTATGCATTACATCTGTAACTTCTACTTTATTTTGTAACTCAAGTCTTATAGATGTAGCAACTATTCCATTAAACTTAAGCTGATTTACATTAAGCCCAATGCCTACAATAGCATTTATTATAGCTCCGTTTGAAAACGTATTCTCAATCAATATTCCTGCAATTTTTTGGTCTTTTACATAAACATCATTTGGCCATTTCACCTGAACTTGTGTAAGGCCCAAGCCTTGTAACGCTTGTACAACTGACAGTACCGCAGCATTATTCAATTTAGAGAGGTCAGACACCGAACCCACGTTATTTACTAAAAAGCTACATAGCATATTGGCAAAGGGCTCGCTTTCCCATGTTTTTTCACGTTGTCCCCTCCCTGCTGTTTGTTTACCCGCAAATACCGCAAATGGAGACAATAAGTTCTGTGTTCTCCCTAATTCTTTGAGATACGAATTGGTAGAATCTACTTCGTGTACAAAATGTATGTTATACTGCTGCAAGATAATAAGCTACTGTGTACTCTTTATTATAGGTAGTGCTGTATTGCACATATTCGCCTAATTTTGCAGCAAAGTTATATCAATAAATGGCAAAAACCGTGAAGGCAGACGATGTACTTGCAGAAGTAATCATAAAAGGCATGCAAGACAAAAAAGCTAAGAACATTGTAAAAATTGATCTTAGAAAAATAAATGAAGCTGCCGCAGACTATTTTATAATTTGCCACGGTGATAGTGACCGTCAAGTAAAAGCCATTGCCGATAATGTTGAGGACGAAGCAAGAGAAGCACTAAAAGAAAAGCCCCATAGCCGTGAGGGCCAAGGTCAAAATAGATGGGTACTTTTAGACTATGTGAATATTGTAGTGCATGTTTTTCAGAAAGATGTGCGTGATTTTTACGAGATAGAAGACATCTGGCACGATGGAAAATTTACGAATTATGAAGATTTAGACTAGAATCAAGTCTTTTTCAAACCATTCATTACACCACTTGCGGTTTTGATATTTCTATTTTGTTAGATGCTGATTTTGATTGCATTGCCAAAATAAGGTGCTTCTGCAACGTCAGAATGATGAATTTTATTTTTCAATAGTACTTTTTTTACCTCTGCTCTAAGCACACCTTCACCCTTACCCACAATAACATATGCGATACGAATATTCTTCTTTTTAAAATCCTTTAAAAAGTGAGAAAATTCCTCTAATTGAAGTTTTAATTTCTCTCCCGGTGCGATATCATTTCTGGTGGGATAGAGTTTTTCAAAGTGCAAATCCAACTCTACCTTACGCTGTTGCGCATTGGATTTATGTATTTCTTTGGAAGATGACATCCCTTCGGATGATGATGCCGAAAAGTCTCCTAACATCATGCGCTTTAATAAGTTTACATCAATGGGCTCTTGTTCATCCATTGCGCAAACATACTAGAATTTACTGGTTACTGTTACCATCAAACGAGTGCCCAGTAATGAGTTTGACACACCTTGAGGTGTGATTCCAGGAATGGTATAAGGAACATAAACGTCGCTAACTATGTCCTTAGACATTCCGACGTCTAAGGCCCATCTTTTCTCTTGTATTCCAAAACCTCCACTTATTATTCGTCGACTATACTCACTGCCACTAGCAAGAGGATTACCAATTGTAGCAAAGCCAGTTCTAAGCCTGAAACTATTGAGTACATATTCTGCACCTATTTTGAGATTGGTGGTATTAGAATATTTGGTAGCGATATTACCATTCACATCTTCAAATAATGTAGCATCAGAAGAAAGATTCATCAGGCTATAGTCTATTGATTCTATCTCTGCAGAAATAAACCCCTTTTTACCAAAAAGGTAAGCTCCTTGCAAACCATATTTTGTAGGAGTTACAACACTATAGCTAAATTTCTTTTCCATGGTTTTTAAATCTTCCGAACCTCCTTCATCGTATTGGACGCTTAGCGCGTCGCTATAATTATCCGTCAACATGAGTTTGGTTGGAGTATGCAAAGTACCTCCAAAACGTAAATTAGCACTTGGTCTAAAAATAATACCAAGTCTTCCGCCCACACCATAACCTGAAGTTTGAAGATTTCGTGAAAACTCAAAACTATTCCAATTATTCCCAGTAAGTGGATTATCGGCTTCAGAAAAAGTGTTCTTTTCAGAATAATTCACGTTGCTTAAATTTATAGCCACACCTAAATATAATTTATGCTCATAATTTGCAGCGTAAGCTATATTGAACTCATTCATGCCTCCTTGAGAAACTATTTGTCCTCGTTGACCGATGCCTCCTAACGCTTTATCGTAGGTAGGGACATAATTTTTATTACTACTTGAATCAATCAAATACGTGTACCAAAACATATTTTCAAAGTAGTAATACCCCTGATTTTGTTGTTCTTGATTAGACTCTAAGGCGCTATAGTCAAGTCCTTTCACAAAGCTGGCTACATAATCGGTATACGAATTATTACTAACTCCCTTAAAGCTCATATTCCTATTGAACGATGCACTTCTGTTGTACCCTAACTGAAAATTTACATTCACCCAGCCTGTAGTGGTCGGATTACCTCTTTTTATTTTTCGTTCTGTAAAAATTAAATTTATAGCACTCAATTCAGGGTTAAATGTGCTGCTATTCTTTTTTAGACCATCCAAATAACTAGACTGATTTTTTTGAGTATTCGTCCCTAGTGAAAAATCAAATATGTTTGTTTTATATTGCGCCAAGCCTGCCGGATTAGATTGTACGACTGAAGGGTCGGCTCCAAGTGCCCCGACCGCTCCAACTAGACCTATTGACCTTGCGGTTGTCCCCAACGCCGGAGTATTTGAATATCTAAGAGCATCAACATCACTTTGAGCTAAAGCCACATTAGTATAAGCACACATTACAGCCAAATAAATTATTTTGTTTTTCATATTGTATTTTTTTTAAAAAATCAATTGGGTAAATGATATTATCTTCTTCGGCCACCAGCGCTGCTAGAAGAACTCGGTGATGGTGATGAACTTCGACTTGGCGTTGACCCTGAAGATCTGCTACTACTAGGGGCTACGCTGGGTGAAGAACTTCGACTTGGTGATGATACTGCAGGTCTGCTACTGCTGCTGGGGATAGAACTAGAAGAGTAACTTCGACTTGGCGAGGATGCTGCGGATCTGCTACTGATGCTGGGGGTAGAACTATAAGAGGAACTTCGACTTGGCGAGGATGCTGCGGGTCTGCTCCTGATGGGCAGTGTATTAGTGTACAAAGGTTTCTCAGCATTCGGAGTCACTGATCTCGAAGGGGAACTTGTAGGCGTACTCTTTCTGTTAGGCTCTTGCGATCTCGTTACATTTCCCCGAGTTGAAGGATTTTGGTTAATTCCAAGCTCTCTTTGGTATCCTGATTTATACCTATTTTCTTCTTCACTTTTTTGATTTCCATTAATACTTCTATTAGCTTGAGGAATAGTATTTGACCTAACACCTATGTCCCCATTAGTGGGACGAAATCCAGGATTTGTAGCTCTACTATTACCCGTATTAGTAGGTTTTTTTTCTGACGTAGGCCCCGTAAGACTGGATCGCTCACCTCCTGGCCTTCTGCCACCCGTGGAGCCATACGTATTTCCTGAAGTAGAATTGTTACCTACACGTTGGCGAGGACTATTTGCAGCTTTAGTATACCGCTGTGAACCTTGGTAATGATTATTCCCAGTAGACAAATGATGCGATGAGTATTTGGTATAGTTTCTATTACTGTAATAATTGTGGGAATAGCCATAGTTACCATATCCACAATATGAATTTCGATAAGATCCGTAGGAATATCCTGAATTATGATGACCCCAATTAGTCCCATAATAATTATTACAACCTGTATTTCCCCACGTATATCCTCCATACCAATCATTATAGGAGTTGTATCCCGTTCCCCAGCCACGATTAAATCTATAAGGTCTTCCCCATGAATAGTAATTATAACTGGTGTAAACCCAAGGATCGTAATTCCATGAATCATATCCATACCAACTATTGGTATACGTATTACGATAATAGTTATTATTGCCAAAGGCACGACTATATCCGTCAGCATAGCCGTTTTCATAGCTATATTCAAAATCTTCGTCTCTGAATCTACGTAGCTTTCTTTCATAATCATGATCCTCGCCTGTGCCAGAGTAATCTTCTGTTGCAATCGGTTCTTCATCGTACAACAGTTCTCCCGAATTACCATAATCTTCGCTATTCGTTAGAGGTGTATATTTTTGAGGAGCGGGTTGTGGCTCATATTGTACAATTTGAATATCATCCGAAGGGATAAAGTAAACGTCATCGTATGAGGATGAAGCCATTCTGCTAGTAGAGCAACTAGCGAGAAAAAACGTTAAAAGAGCGATATTTATATATAATTTCATGGTGCTAAAAATTTAATTTCACTTAACGGTTTAAATTTGCCGTTACATATAAATATTCAAGAAGCATACCAAAGACAACTTAAATGGCATTTGAAAAAGAAACGCGTGAGCAAGACTACTCTAAGTGGTATAATAATTTAGTAGAAGACGCAGATCTGGCACAGCACAGTAGCGTAAGAGGTTGCATGGTTATTAAGCCATACGGCTATGCTATTTGGGAAAAAATGCAATCTGAGCTAGATCGTAGATTTAAAGAAACAGGACATGAAAACGCATACTTTCCGCTATTTGTACCAAAAAGTCTTTTTGAAGCAGAAGAAAAAAATGCAGAAGGATTTGCCAAAGAATGTGCCGTAGTTACACATTACAGATTAGAAACAGATCCAGATAGACCGGGGAAACTCAGAGTAGACCCTAATGCAAAATTAGAAGAAGAGCTGATTGTTAGACCCACTAGTGAGGCCATCATATGGAATACCTATAAGGGTTGGATTCAAAGCTACAGGGACCTTCCTTTACTTATTAATCAATGGGCTAATGTGGTTCGCTGGGAAATGAGAACTAGACTGTTCTTAAGAACAGCGGAATTTTTATGGCAAGAAGGTCATACTGCTCATGCTACCAAAGCAGAAGCGCAAGAAGAAACCGATAAAATGGTTCGTGTATATGAGGAATTTTCAAGAAATATTCTGGCTGTACCAACCATAATGGGACGAAAAACAGAGAGTGAACGTTTTGCTGGAGCCGACGATACGCTTTGTATAGAGGGACTAATGCAAGATGGCAAAGCTCTTCAAATGGGAACTTCTCACTTCTTGGGCCAGAACTTTGCACAAGCATTTGATGTGAAATTTGCCACTAAAGAAGGAAAACTAGAACATGTATGGGCTACTAGTTGGGGAGTAAGTACGCGATTAATGGGAGCGCTTATTATGTCGCATTCTGATGATGAAGGCTTGGTGTTGCCTCCAAATCTTGCGCCGATACAAGTAGTAATAGTGCCGATTTATAAAGGATTAGAGCAACTTGATGCGATTAGTGAAAAAATAAATCCAATTATTCAGAACTTAAAGGCTAAAGGAATAAGTGTAAAATTCGATGATCGAGATACCCACAAACCTGGATTTAAGTTTGCTGAATGGGAACTAAAGGGAGTTCCTGTGCGTATAGCAATAGGAAATCGAGATATTGAAAAAGGAACAGTAGAAGTAGCACGCAGAGACACTAAAGAGAAACAAATTCTGAATTTCACGGACCTTGAAAACAAAATTGCTCATCTACTATCTGCGATGCAAGATGAGATGTATTTAAAAGCCTTAAACTTCAGGGATAACCATGTAACCCTTGTTAATACTTGGGAAGAATTTCAAGATATTTTAGAGAACAAAGGCGGTTTTATCTCTGCACATTGGGATGGAACAGCAGAAACCGAGGACAAAATCAAGGGAGCAACCAAAGCCACCATACGATGTATTCCTTTTGACAATCCTCAAGAGGCAGGCGTATGCGTATTCTCTGGAAAGCCAAGCACGGAAAGAGTATTGTTTGCGAAGGCTTATTAGACCAACACCTAGCTTTTGCATTACGATAGTTAAAAAGCTATTTTGCATTTACACTGATAACACTCCAAAAAAAAGCCTTACTGCAAATGCAATAAGGCTTTTTTATATTTAATCGTTAGGTTATGCTTCTAATGCGGCTGCACCTCCTACTATTTCTAGTATTTCTGTTGTAATCGCTGCTTGACGAGCTTGATTATATTGAAGTTTAAGCTTAAATATCAAATCTCCAGCATTATCTGTTGCCTTATCCATAGCAACCATGCGGCTACCATGTTCTGATGCTTGAGAGTCGAGCATTGTTCTGTATAACTGTGTTTTTACTGCTCTTGGTATAATCGTAAATAACAACTCTGTCTTTGACGGCTCAAACGAAAAATCAGATGCATATTTTGTTCCTTCTGCTTCTTTAGTTTCGAAAGCTTCAAGTTCTACAGGCAGTAATTTTTCAGCTGTCACGATCTGTGTTGCTGCGTTTTTAAATTTATTATATACCACACGAACTTCATCGTATTTGCCAGCTAAAAAATCCTGAATTACCACTTCGCATATTCCAAATACTTCATCAGAATTTAAGTCAAGAAATGCTTTCATATATTCTGTGTTCATATTAAGATCAGAACGTTTGAAATATTCATACGCTTTCTTTCCTAAGAACATCAGTTCTACGTTAGTATTTCTATACTTTTCACCTAAAAGCACCTTTAACTCTTTGGTAATATTAGAATTAAATCCACCACATAAACCTCTATCGCTAGAATTAACAATAAGCAGTACATTTTTAACTTCTCTATGCTCAAAGTATCCTTGAAGCGCTTGCTCATCTTTAGCTGCTTCTGCCAAATTAATCAAGATCCCATTTAACTTATCTGCATACGGTCTCATTTGAGTGATGGCATTTTGAGCTTTACGCAACTTAGTAGCCGAAACCACTTTCATAGCTTTGGTAATTTGTTGCGTAGATTGGGTACTCGCTATTCGGTTTCTTACTTCTTTAAGATTAGCCATTCCTATTAGTTATAGTTTTTAGCAATCTCTGCTCCTACTGTTTCGATAGTGCCAGTGATTGTGTCATCTAATTTACCTGCTGAAAGTGCATCTAAAACATTTTGATGATCAGACGCCATTTTCATAAGGAATTCTTCTTCGAATTTTCTTACTTGGTTTACGGGTACTGACTTGAGTAACCCTTTAGTTCCAAGGTATATAATTGCTACTTGCTTACCTACTGAAAGTGGTGAGAATTGAGGTTGCTTAAGAATCTCCACATTTCTAGCTCCTTTCTCAAGGACACCTTTAGTAGCCGCATCTAGGTCCGAACCGAATTTAGCAAATGCTTCTAGCTCTCTGTATTGCGCTTGATCTAATTTCAACGTACCGGAAGTTTTCTTCATAGACTTTGTTTGTGCATTACCACCCACACGAGATACCGAAATACCAACATTAATCGCTGGACGAACACCAGAGTTAAATAAATCTGACTCTAGGAATATTTGACCATCTGTAATCGAAATTACGTTAGTTGGGATATAAGCAGAAACGTCACCAGCCTGTGTTTCGATAATAGGCAATGCTGTTAATGATCCTCCTCCTTTAACTAAGTGTTTGATTGAAGGTGGCAAGTCATTCATGGCCTGAGCTATACCATCGTTACTATTTACCTTAGCAGCTCTTTCTAATAAACGAGAGTGTAGATAGAAAACGTCACCTGGATACGCTTCACGTCCTGGAGGTCTTTTCAATAGAAGAGACACCTCACGATAAGCTACCGCTTGCTTTGATAAATCATCATATACGATAAGAGCTGGACGACCAGTATCTCTAAAGAACTCCCCAATAGCAGCACCTGCCATTGGCGCATAAAACTGCATAGGAGCAGGATCTGCTGCAGTTGCAGCAACTACTACGGTGTATGCCATAGCGCCTTTAGCCTCAAGAGAATTTACTACTTGCTTAACTGTACTTGCTTTTTGGCCACAAGCTACGTATATACAGAATACTGGATTACCAGCATCATAAAATTCTTTTTGGTTGATGATAGTATCAATAGCAACCGCCGTTTTACCGGTTTGTCTGTCGCCAATAATAAGCTCACGTTGACCACGACCAACTGGGATCATAGCGTCTATTGCTTTTATTCCACTTTGCAATGGTTCTGTAACTGGTTCACGATAAATAACTCCTGGTGCTTTACGCTCAAGAGGCATTTCATATGTTTCACCCGTAATTGGGCCCTTACCATCAATAGGTTGGCCTAAGGTATTTACAACTCTACCTAACATACCTTCACCTACTTTAAGTGAAGCAATTCTGTTGGTTCTTTTTACGGTATCACCTTCTTTAATCTCAGTGGAACTACCCAAAAGTACGGCACCCACGTTATCTTCCTCTAAGTTAAGAACGATACCTTGTACTCCATTATCAAATTCGATAAGCTCTCCTGACTTTACTTGTGTCAATCCGTAAATACGAGCGATACCATCACCTACTTGTAGTACTGTGCCTACTTCTTCTAATTGAGCATCGGTTTTTACTCCTGCTAATTGCTCTTTTATTATACTAGAAACTTCGTCTGGTCTTATTGCAGCCATTATGTTGTTTTAATTGTAAATTAATTGTTTTCTAATTTCTCTAAGTTCTTTTGACACGCTTTTATCTAGCAGCTTGTCTTCGTGCTTAATGATTATACCTCCAATAATAGTTGGATCCACTACATTTGTTATTTCGATATCACTCTTACCAATCAAAGTCTCCACATACTTTTTCATTTTTGCATGGGTAGCCTCATTCATAGGCATGGCAGATATCACAGTAGCACTTGCTATGCCTTTCATCTCTTTATATGAGGCGATGAAATTAGTAGCCACCATGTGTAGCTCTCCCTCTCTCTTTTTATCTACTAAGAAAGAAACAAAGCTTCGAGTTAACTCATTTGTATTTGCAAATACTTTGGTTAAGATAGCCTTTTTAGCCGCAGATGCCACTATTGGGTTATTAAGTAGGTTGGTAAGCTCTCTAGACTCTGAGCAAATTGTCGCTACGGCGTCCATGTCATTCTTAACTTCCTCCAGTTTACTCCCTACAATAGCTAGGTCTAACAATGATTTTGAATATCGTGATGCTATTCTGCTTGATGCCATAGGGTCTATTAATTAGCTGGTGATTGATTAAGGTAAGTATCTACTAAAGCCTGCTGGGCAGTTTTATCACTC
>CAMDBP010000044.1 GCA_945889315.1 Chitinophaga pinensis | reverse complement strand
GTTCCTACGTCTATGATAGATATATCGGATGGGCTATCCAGTGAGATATTTCACTTGTGTAATCAATCAAAAATTGGAATGAGGGTGTATGAAGACAAACTCCCTATTGACCAGCAAACATATGACACTGCACTAGAATTTAACCTTGCTCCTACAACCTGTGCTATGAATGGTGGTGAAGATTACGAATTACTTTTTACATTACCACAAACAGACTACGACAAAGTAAAAAACTCCATTGAACTTACCGTAATTGGGTACTGTACAGAGCCTCATTTAGGGCTAGAAATGATCACTAAATCGGGTAACGCTGTAGCACTAGAAGCACAAGGTTGGGAAACCTTTAAGGGATAATTCCTATAAGTACTTGCCTAACAAAGCTTGAAGCTCTTCTTGACTGTGATATCCTGTTTTATCATAAACTTCTTTGCCATCTTTGTATAGCTTTACAAGCGGGATACCACTTATACGAAAATATTGTGAAACTTCCGTGCTTTTGTCTGTGTCTACTTTTAGAACCGTAAGTTGATCCTTGTACTTTTCCTTTAGTGCCTCAATATGCGGAGCCATCATTCGACATGGACCACACCAAGTGGCCTGAAAATCTACTAATACCAGAGGACTTGCAGATGTTTCTTCCATGTATCTGGCTAAGCTGTAACCGTCGTCATTTTTTAATCCATCGGAAGCAATTGGCAAACCTACAGACTGCCAATTTAAAATGCCGCCTGCTAACTCAAATACGGTATAGCCCATTTCTCTGAGAATTGTCGTAGCTGTAGCACTTCTTCCTCCCGACTTACAGTATACCATAACAGGTTTACTTTTATCAATAGTTTTAGCACTTTCTGCAAAATCTACAGCATTTACATCCATGTTTTTCGCTCCATCCAAATGATTCATCGCAAATTCTTCTGGAGTACGCACATCCACTAAAGTGAAACTAATACTTTCTTCCATTTTTTTCTTAAAAGAGGTTGGATCTAAAGGCTTCGAATCATCCGTACTTTTGTTGGCAGAGCTGCAAGAAACCAAAGCAACTAGCAAAAGGAGCGTAAGTGAGTTTTTAAGTTTATTCATTTCTATGTATTTGTAAAATTTCTTCTAATATCTTTCGGTCGTTGCAAAGTTTAGGAATCTTATTCTGTCCACCTAACTTCTTTTTCGATTTTAACCATTTATAAAATGTTCCTTTTGCGCAACTCACTACTTCCAGGGGTTCTAAAGCTAAATTAGATTTCCGTTTTGCCTCATAATCTGAATTTCTATTTTGTAACTCTAGGTCTAACACTTCTTCGAAATGAGATAGTGATTTAGGAGGTAAGCTAAATTCAATAGCCCATTGATGACGCCCTTTATTTCTGCCTTCCAAGTAGACAGGTGCGGCGGTAAACTCAGCTACCTCGCAATCACATTGTTTTTGCGCTTCAATGATGGCTTCCTCCGCATTGCTTACCATTAACTCTTCGCCGAACGCATTAATAAAACTAGTGGTGCGTCCCGTTATTTTAAATCGAAACGGATTCTTGGATGTAAACGAAATGGTATCGCCCAAGCTATAACGCCATAATCCTGCATTGGTTGAAATTATAACCGCATATTCCGTATAAAGCTCCACCTCATCTATCCAATAGGTTCTCGGGTGCTGTGTATTAAATTCTGTCATGCGAATAAACTCATAAAAAATACCATAATCCAACATTAACAACATGTCTTCCCCGTCTTTATCTTGCAAACCAAGAAATCCCTCAGAAGCGTTATAAGTCTCACGATACGCTATATCTCCACCCATTAACTGTACAAATTGTTTTTTGTATGGTTTAAAATTAACACCGCCATGTACATATAGCTCAAGATTAGGCCAAACCTCTTTGATGCAACTAGCTCCCGTCTTTTCTAAGATGCCACGAAGTAAAAGTAACGTCCATGATGGAACGCCTGATATATTAGTTACGTTTTCTTTAGATGTAGCCTCAATCATCTTTACCATTTTGATTTCCCACTCAGGCAGTAACGCAATATCTAAGCTTGGTGTAGCCAAAAAATTAGCTATAAATGGCATGTTCTTCATCATTACGGCACTCAAATCACCATAAAAGGAATTATCTGAAAGTTCATTAACCTGATGGCTACCACCAATGATAAGTCCCTTCCCTTGAAAAATTTTCGCATCAGCATTATGATAATAATACCATGCTAATACATCTCTGCTCCCTCTAAACTGACAGCATTCTAAAGCATCGTAGCTTACTGGAATAAACTTACTCTTATCAGACGTGGTGCCACTAGACTTGGCAAACCAATCAATATCTCCGGACCATAATATAGATTGTTCCCCATTCATCATTCTCTGGATATATGGCTTTATAATGTCATACGTAAATAGCGGAACTGCTTCCCTATACTGAGAAATAGTTTGAATACTCTCAAATTTAAATTCTTTACCAAATTCTGTTTTCCGACCTTCTTTAAGTAAAGAACAGAATACACTTAATTGTACCTCCGCACCGTTTTTAAAAGCATACTCCATCGTTGAAATTCTTTTTTTGAGATTCCATGCCATGAAGGAGTTTACAATGGTGAGCATGGCTTAATTGAGATAAACTACAAAATCACGAACTAATTGATAACTCTTGTTGTAATACTCTCCTAAATGAAGATTATCCGGACTGTCATTGGGACTATGGTAAAACGAATAATCTCCCATTAGATACATAAAAAATGACGGGACTCCTGCTTCAGTAAAAAAGTAATGGTCGCTATTAGCGGCTTTCCCGCGTGATTTAATCACGGGTAAATAATCGTTTTCTGCATTTATTTTTGTCAGGGCTTGATATTCGTTTTTATAAATGCTCCCATTCACAATAGTTGCCCCTTTATCTCCACTTCCCATTAGATCCATATTAAACACAAATCGGGTACTGGCCAAGGGAACGACCGGTTTTCGTACATAGTTGAGTGATCCTAACAATCCTGCCTCTTCGGCGCCAAACGCTATAAACACAAGGCTATACCTTTGGGGATTATTCACAAAATAACTAGCCAAGTCTAACATTGTCGCTATGCCGCTTGCATTATCATTAGCTCCATAAAAAAGGGCATCTCCCATTTTACCAAGATGGTCATAGTGTGCGCACAGAATAATGAAACTATCAGGTTTTTCTGTACCAGGCACATAACCAATGACGTTTTGAGAAACGTAATCATTCATAAAAACAGCTTTTATGCTAACACTTATCTCTGAAGAATAACGATCAAACATAGAGTCTACTAACTCTATCTCTGTATTTTTACTTTGGCTCAGAGATACGCTCCATGTAAGACTTGACTTTAGCTGGATAAATACAGCACCAGACAGACTTTTTTTTATTTTAGCTGCATTTTCAACGAGTACTTTATTGCTTGGATCATAGGAACATAACACAGGTACAAACCCTTTTTTAATTGCACTTTTAACTTTTTTAACTGCATTGGAAGATGACAATAGCTTGGGTGAGACATAAAATACCTTGTAATTTCCACTAGCCGATTTTGCCTCAGGCGCCACTACAAAATCTAAACCCGGGCGTAATTGCTTTTGATCAACTTTGACCTGAGCTACACGAAACGTATTCACGCTCAGTTCAAAAGGATGTAAAAAATCGGAAGTGTATCCTTGCAAACCCATATCTTTCATTCTTTTGGCAATATAGGCACTGGCGATACTGTCTCCTTTATTTACATAGCCCCGACCTGAAAAGTCTTCGCCACAAAGTGTATTAATAGTTTGCTGGGCTACGGCTAAATTTTGTGCCGGACATAAATACACCGTCATTATAAACCCCACAAGTAAGAGAACGCGCGTTGTTGCTTGGATATTCATTAGATTTGCGAATCTAAAAATAAAAAACAACAATGGTGTTACTTGATTTTTTGGTGAGCTTATTTCCTAGAACAGGAGTGTCTAAACACTGCCTAATCCTTACACCAAAATAACGTACACAAAACCAAACATAGAACCTAAATGAAGCTAATGCTTATCTTAGAATTTTTTAGTGTTCTTTTTGATATTACTTTTTTAGTTTTACTCATAAAAGAACAAAAGCGATGCTGGATATACGGTATCATAGGGTCACTATTAGGTGCCTATGTTATTTACCATAGTGGGTACTACTCTGAATCATTGCTTTATCTGTTTTATGCCTGCGTAGGTTTTTATGGATACTATTATTGGGAGCTAAAATCTAAAGCCGGTTTTACCATTAAAAGAACAACTACAACTCAAATTACCTTACTCATTTTAGGCGGTATTCTGGGTACTCTTGGACTTGGGTATTTAATGAGTAAAACAGATGCAAGCAAACCGTATTACGATGCTTTAAGCACAGTATTTGGTGTTATGGCAACATTTTTAGAGCTATACAAGTACTTTGTGGCATGGAGTTTTTGGATAATTATTAACGGGTACACGATCTGGCTTTACGGCATTAAAGAACTTAATTTTATGGCTTTTAAGATGATTATTTACACCTTACTGTCTATATATGGGTTAGTGGTGTGGCGTAAAAAACTAACAATCGACTCCAACATTTAATCTTTATAAATCCTAATCGTAAAGAATTACTCAAAATAATAGGAAACTCTAGTCATATATTGACTTGTGTCAACCCCGTCTGACCGTCCTTTCATATATTCTTCTATAACGGGTATCTTGTGCGCTACTGCATTTTCTTTTAACCATGATTGAAGTTCTAAATGGGTCTTTTTTAGTGTTTCATAACTCCCTTTGTGTATGAACGAGATACGATTAGAATACAGTTCAGCATTCCCTAATTTAAGTACAACTGTTGAATCTGGGCGTTGTATAATCGGGGTAGTTGGTACTGCAGCGGCTACGTTTACATTATGGTTCTCTTCATCCCATTCATAAAAAAGACCTACGGGGGCGCCCTTAGGCTTTATGTTGTTAGTTTTGAGGTAGTTATATATTTTTTTTAATGAATTACTAAAAAATGCTTCCATACCCGACTCCGACAACTGTTCTTGGGCTAGTAAAGCATATACAATTCCGTGTTCTTCTACTGTTGTAACACTATTTTCGGTGATTCCTAATTCTTGATTTGAGCTTGTTTCTACATAGCCTTTAAGATTCTCAAGACCTTGAGAAAAATCAGGCCCAATCCATTTTTCTAAAAAATAGTTAATGATTTTAAATGGATACCTCTGCTCTGATTCAATCTCCCATGTTAATACCGTTTGTCCATTTCTCTCTTTCAAGATAAACTTTCCATCGAAATTATACTTACGGTCCTTGTTAATCAACACTAAAGTGAAATCTAAACTCACATTATTTACAAAACTTTTTATCACAAGACTTCCGTTTCCCAGTCCTTCTTGCTTGGAGGACCATGAAAACCCCTGAATCTTGTCACCCAAACCTCCACTAAATGTTCTTACTTGATTTAGATCCTTGGCATACCAGGCGTCCCACTTTGGCCACTTTTTTAAATCTGCCAGTTGGGCAAATACCACTTTTCTGGGCGCATCAATACGTATGGTGCGACTGATTACCTTAGTGCCTGGAGCAAATAGTGAAGCTAATAAAATAGCTGCGAGCATTATTAATAGAAAATAAAGTGTGCCTTTAAATAATTTCATAAAACAGGTAGTAGATCTACTTTAGTATACTACAAATGTACATTTATGCTGGTTAGACTAATGCAAAATAAAGCTGCTGAACTTTACAACTATAAACTAATTGTGATACATAAGATCTCTCAAACTAAACGTACTACATTGCAGATGATTCAATGCGTTAATGTGAAACGGTTTTACACCTTTATATTACTAGGAATTCCACGAAATCCTATGACCTAATCCAATCTAAATTATAAATTTGCACTTAGAATTAGTTCCATGAAAGTAATATACTTCACTCTTATCACTGCGCTATTTTGCATTTCTGCATGCTCTAGTCCTTCTGAAGACAGTAAAAATATAGACTCTACCGTAGCAGACGAGACTATTCCATCACACGACACATCAATTAAAAAACCAAATAATATAATGGAAAACGGACTTTATGCCAAAATGAATACTTCTATGGGAAGTATCTTAATTAAACTTGAATTTGAAAAAACCCCACTTACTGTAGCCAATTTTGTTGGTCTCTCTGAAGGTGTAATCCCAAACACTGCAACAGAAGCGGGCAAGCCATACTTTGATGGCCTTACATTTCACAGGGTTATCCCTGATTTTATGATACAAGGTGGAGATCCTCTAGGCTTAGGAATGGGAGGTCCTGGTTACAAATTTAAAGATGAGTTCCATCCAGAATTAATCCATGATAGACCTGGAACATTGTCAATGGCTAACTCAGGACCTGGAACGAATGGAAGCCAATTTTTCTTAACTGTAGCAGCAACACCGCACCTTAACGGGAGACACTCAGTGTTTGGTTATGTCGTTGAAGGTATGGATGCCGCCTATGCAATTGCGGGTGCTCCAAGAGATGGACGTGATATGCCACACACCCCTATCGTTATAAACAGCATGGAAATAGTGCGCGTGGGCGAGGCTGCTGAAGCATTTGACGCTTCTAAAACATTCGACGCTCTAAAATAATGACCACCGTAGATTCTATAAACTTTACTGGTAAACGGGCATTAATACGAGTAGATTTTAATGTGCCGCTTACTGACGAATTTAAAATAACAGACGATAGTCGAATGACTGCTGTCTTGCCTACCCTTCAAAAAATTTTAAACGATGGTGGCTCAGTAGTGCTTATGTCACACTTAGGTAGACCCAAAGGAGGTCCTGAAGCTAAGTATTCTCTCCGTCATTTAGTATCTCATTTGTCTGAGCTAACTGGCACGGAAGTACTATTTTCTGATGATTGTATTAGCAATGAGGCGTTTGAAACTAGTGCAAAGATGTCCTTTGGAAGCATCCATTTATTAGAGAATCTACGATTTTATAAAGAAGAAGAAACTGGTGATACTGCTTTTGCAGCATCATTAGCACAACATGGCGATATATATGTGAATGATGCGTTTGGTACAGCGCATCGAGCGCATGCAAGTACCGCTATTGTAGCTTCCTTTTTTGAGCAGAAATGCTTTGGCTATCTAATGGCTAAAGAAGTTGCAAATGCCAAAAAATTAATGAATAATCCCGATAGACCATTTACCAGTATCGTGGGAGGTGCTAAAGTGAGCGATAAGATTTTAATTATTGAAAACTTATTAAACATCGCAGACCATATTATAATTGGTGGTGGAATGGCCTATACATTTTCAGTTGCCATAGGTGGCACAATAGGTAACTCTCTTTTTGAAGCTGATCGTGTAGAAAAATGTGCTGAAATACTTGAAAAAGCAGCGAACAAAGGCGTACAAATTCACTTGCCTCAAGATACTATAATTGCAAACGCATTTAGTAATGAGGCAAACACTCAGTTATGTGAAAGTGGAGCAATACCAGAGGGATGGATGGGTTTAGACATCGGTGAAAAAGCCATAAAGACTTTTACGGATGTGCTTCTTAAATCCAAGACCATACTTTGGAACGGGCCAATGGGCGTATTTGAAATGACCAGTTTTGAGTACGGAACAAAAGCCGTTGCGCAGGCCGTGGCAGATGCTACTAAACTGGGAGCATTTACTCTCATAGGTGGTGGAGATAGCAGTGCAGCCGTTAAGAAATTTGGCTTTACTGATGATGTAAGCTATGTTTCAACCGGGGGTGGCGCTTTACTTGAATTTTTTGAAGGAAAAGAATTACCTGGAATAGCAGCTATCGAAGCCTAAATTTTGCATTGATAGATTTTAAAAAGGAGCTTACTATTTGTAAGCTCCTTTTTTGTAGGATAAAATCTTAGATTGGTAATACCTATTCCATACCCAAATTAAACCCGTACCCAGCAAACTTTTAATTACTAGTCCAGGAAGTAGTTCAAAAAGGGTGTCTATTGCTTTATAAATCGAACCCGCATGCCAACCAACCACACAAATTCCTAAGGTCAAAATAACCACATGAATTTGCACTAAATAGCTGAAAAGAGCTAGGACTGTTACTTCCATTGGTACAGGAATAAATGCTGCTAGTACAAAACCAATAAAAAAACCCAACGGCCAAGAGATAACATACGCCCAACCCGTGTCACCATTAAATACCCTGAATCCCGCTATACCTAAAGCCATATAACTAAGTATAAGGAAAAGTCTCCACTTTTTAGGCAATAGATAATATCCAACACTTAAAACTAATGTTTGAAAAGTGAAACTCACCAAGCCTCCAAGATCTATCTCGGCCTTTGAGGCTAGAACCAATGCGAACAAAAAAGCACCTGTTAGGAACAAGTGCTTTTGGATAGATTTAATGTCTGTTGATTTATTTATTGGAATCTGCATATCCGAATACTTTTTTCAGCAAATCTGTGGCTCTAGCCGCTGGATTTTGTCTAATCTTATCTTCTTCCAATTTTACTTGGCTAAATAATGCAGCCATTGCTTTATCCGTTACATAATCATTCAAATTAGTTTGAACATTTTTACCCATTGCCATATTGTATGCACTAGAAACTTTAGTCCAAGGCTCGTCAATTTTAAGATTGTCGAGTGATTTTTTAATAACTGGGGTAAACTTCTCCTTGAGCTGAGTAGAAGTTGCATTTTTTAGATAATTGGTTGCGGCTCCCTCTCCACCTGTAACAATTTTGATGGCATCTGTTATGCTCATAGATGTAATCGCATTTAAAAAGATTGGCTTTGCTTCTGCCATAGCGTTTTCCGCTCCTGCATTCATAGAATTAACCACTTTTTCAAAATAAGGACCTGCCAATGCACTTGCTAGACGATTTCCTTCTATCTTAGACATTGCATTTTGAACCTCATCTGGCATTAGAATTTTGTAGGCCGCATTTTTCAAAAAGCCATCTTTTTTTCCCAAAAAAGAGGTTCCATTCGCTACACCGATTTCTAATGCTTGCTTTAAACCAGATGCCGCTTCATTTTGAGTGATACTAGGAAGATTTCTGCCTTGTGCTGTCGTTTGAATCACATTTAGCAATTCTTGACAGGATGAAAGTATAAGCAGTAGCACAATTGGGACAACTAATTTTTTCATTTGTGTTTATTTATAATTGGTTAGCTAGTCTACTAACAAAAACATTGCCGGATTTACGGAAACAGAAAACTTTCGTAAACTGCTTTCATAATATTCTTTCTTACGCCCATTTCATTTAACTTTCTATTATCTTGAGTTGGATAAACTCTGTTTGATAAGAAAACATATATCAAATCGTATTTAGGGTCGACCCACACGATCGTTCCTGTAAAGCCAGAATGACCGAAGGTTTCTTCCGAAGCATAATCACACGCAGGATTAACACGGTTTTTATCCGTTTCAGGCTTATCCCAACCCAAACCTCTGCGAGAATTAGTAGATTGCTTTGCCGTAAAAGCAAGGATAGTTTCTGGTTTGAGGTATTGCACGTTTTTAAATTCCCCTCCATTAAGTAGCATCTGCATTAAAGAAGCAAGCGACTCTGCGTTGCCAAACAAGCCCGCGTGCCCAGAAACTCCACCCAGCATTGCCGCAGCGGGGTCATGCACCATTCCTTGCACCAATCCCTTTCTCATATCTGGACTTATAGAAGTAGGCACAATCTCGTCTGGTTTAAACGTATAAAGCGGCATAAAAGTAAGTCTATTCAAACCCATCGGTTTGTAAAATACATCACTTACATATTGCTCAAAACTAGTTTTTGTTACGCGCTCTATTAATTCCTTCATCAAAATCATACCTAAGTCACTATATTTATAATGGCCCACAGCGCCTAATTCGGAATCGTATATTGTTTGTAAAATATGATCTTTATAATCGTTCAGAACGTATAATTGATTGCCAACATAAATGCAATGGCTATCGTTCATCTCACATGCATAGACCGAATCATAAATCACTTGATTTCCCATGGTTTCAGTATAAAACGGTATCCAATCTTTCAATCCCGCCTTGTGCTCTAATACCATTTTTATGGTCATTTTAGATTTATTTGTTCCTTCCAGCTCGGGCAAGTACTGAGACATTTTATCGTCAACCGAAATGAGACCGTTCTCCTGCAATTTCATTAATGTTACCGTAGTGGCAGCCACTTTTGTAATTGACGCAAGGTCATATAAATCTGAGTTTTTAACTTCATTTGGACTGCTAAATGTATGCTTGCCAAAACTTTTGTTATAGACTGTACGTCCATCTTTAGCAACGAAAATCTGACAACCCGGAGTAGCTCCCAAGGCTATAGCCTCTTTGGCAATCTGATCTATTTTGTCCAGTTTTAATGTTGAAATTCCAACCTCTTCCGGAAACGCAATGTCTAACTCACTTATCGGTAGCGTAGTAAGCCCCATTTTTGCTTTATATTCTGTACCAATGGATACGGACAACAAAGCATTTACTCCAATGACTCCGAATATTGCCTCGGCAGCCTTTAAATGATTGCCGGGTAAATCATCATAGGCGAGTAATACAGTTTTTTGATGGTTGAAGCTTTTAAGATTATACGGATTACCAAAATCCACCAACACTACATTATTTTTTCCGCTTAATTGATTTACAAAGCTGGCCATATTAGCAGTAACGCCATATGTTGGCGGGTACTTGCTCATGTTGTGCAGAGACACAATAGTCAAGTCGTAGCCTGCCATTTTTGTCTTTAGTGCTTTGAACTGCTCAATGCTAGCATCCTTACTTATGCTCAAGGTTGTAACTCCTTTGTGTTTTGCTACTTCTTTTTGAAACGAATTTTTCGTTCCATCACCAATGGCTATTGCCAGTATTTTCTTTTTAGCATTAGGGTCAATAGGAATTAATTTGTTTTCATCTTTAACTAAACAGAGTTCTTGTGCTATTAATTTGTAATTAATATAGTGGGCGTGAGCGCTGTTTAAATCTTTCTCTACATTTTCCTCGTCTAGCGGTTTAAAATCATCCAAACCCAACGTTTGTTTGTAATTTAATATTTTTAAGATCTTACCGTTCACATACTCTTGGGTAATCCGGCCCTCTTTTATTGCTTCTTTAATAATACGTATTGCTTTAGGAATGTCGCCTGGTGAAAGTAATATATCATTTCCTGCCGCAAGTGCTTTGTACTCTAACTCACCGTTTTGGTGGTATTTAGCAACACCTTGCATGTTTAGTGCGTCTGTAAATGAAAGCCCCATGAAGCCCATTTCTTGTCTTAGTATGCCATTAATTGCTTTATCAGAAATGCTCATGGCTATATTCTTACGGTTGTCAATTGCAGGTATATATAAATGTGCTGTCATAACAGACATAATACCTTGATCTATCAAGTATTCAAATGGCTTAAACTCAACTTCTCTGAGTCGCTCTAAGGAGTGGTTAATTACGGGTAGGTCTTTGTGTGAGTCGACGTCTGTATCGCCATGACCTGGAAAATGCTTGGCGCAGGCTATAATTCCGGCATCTTGCATTCCCTTTGCATATGCCCAACCCTTTTTACTTACATTTTGTGGATCTTCTCCGAACGATCTGTAGTTGATTACAGGATTATTAGGGTTATTGTTTATGTCTATTACTGGAGCAAAATTTACATGAATGCCCATGCGCTTGCACTGCCGTCCTATTTCTACACCCATTTCATAAATTACCTCGTCATTTTGTATACCTCCAAGACCAAGCTGATATGGATATGAAATAGTGTTTGATAGTCGCATAGCCAAACCCCATTCGCCATCTATAGCGATCATAAGTTTTGTTTTAGACATTTCTTGAAACCTATTTGTCAGTTTCACCTCCTCCGTTGGATCGCCTTTAAAAAAAATAACACCTCCAACATGATGCTGCTGCACCATACGCTCTACTTCGGCAATGTGCTCACGTCCTAATGTTGGTCGACACTCTAGCATAAAAAGCTGTCCCAGTCTCTCATCCTCCGTCATAGAATCGAAAGTCTGCTCCGCCCAGGTATTTGTTTGTTTCTTAAGATTAACTTGGCCCTCTCTTGGAGGGGCAAATAGCTGAAAAAATGAGCTAATTAAGAAAAGAATTGTGGTGTATTTCAGCCATTTTATCATAAGAACCGTGTTGTTAAATATAAAGTTACAAATTAGATTCTAAATGCCTGAAAATGAGCAAAAACCTAACCCTTACTTATAAACGTAAGTGTTTGGTAAATAGTACGATTTATTTTTAAGCTAGCTGAGGATTACCTAGCTTTCTTAGAAAGGTGATGTGTGAAACTAAGGCTTCTCTGAATGTCAAGAACTCTTGATAATTCACGCCGTGTTTGCGTGCGGTTTCCTTAACTATTTCATACAATTTGGGATAGTGAGCATGAGATATATTTGGAAAAAGATGGTGAATCACTTGAAAGTTTAAACCGCCGCAATACCATGTAAGTGCTTTATTTTTCACTGCAAAATCAAATGTATTTTTAATCTGATGTACCGTCCACTCATCATCTGTAGTACCACTAAATTTATCGTGATTTGATAAATCAAATTTATCAACCACATGCGCTAGTGAAAAAATAACCGCTAAAATCCATCCTGCTGTGAATTCTACAATAAACAACCCTAATAGCGCCTGCCACAAAGTGAAATCAAGTACTATCATAGGCAAAACAATCATGTACGTTAGATAAACCATTTTAAAAAGAATGATTGTTCCAAATTCCTTTAAAACCTCTTTGCCTTGCGCTTTATTCAAACCGCGTCTTCGGTATTCTTTGTATTTAGTAAAATCTGCAAAAAACCATCCCAAGGTAAGAAATCCATAAAATAAAGCCCAATAAATATGTTGAAATTTGTGTAATTTCTTACGCGGTGCATCCTTGGTGAAACGGAAAAGTCCTTTTCCATCTACATCTTCGTCGTGCTTATAGATATTGGTATACGTGTGATGAAGCTTATTGTGCTGATTTATCCAGTTGCTGCTGCTTACTCCCAACATATCTGCAGTCATACCAAGCATCTTGTTTATTGTTTTGTTTTTACTCCACGAACCATGATTGGCATCGTGCATTAAGCCCATTCCAATTCCCGCTTTGGCTAAACCCATTAAAACCGCAAAAAAGAACAATGTCCAAATTGGTAAGCCGGAAAATAAGATAGCTATGTATGCTCCAAAAAAAGTCATTAGTAACACCGCTGCTTTAAATTTTAAGGCTTTATTGGCGAACTTTGAAATGTTAGATTCTCTAAAATAATTCTCTACATTGGCTCTTAATTCTCTACTGAAATTACTGCCAGCTGCGGATCCAAACTTAGGTAATATTATACTTGACATCTACAGCAAATGTAATCAATTAATAAATAATGACTTGGTAGGACGAAAAATTATCTTCCATTCAAAACCTGAAAGTTTGCTTTTATTCTTTGGAAACTTTTCTAACGGATAAAAGGTTGCCTTTGGTTTACTTATTTGTGTTATACTTCTAATTCGCTTGGCCGTGTCAATACGTACAACCATTTTACCACATACAACTTCATTTACGCCGTAGTATTTTTGCCCTTCTTCCAAGGCATAATATATACTTTGTCCATTACCATCTACCTCAACTTTGTATAATCTTCCTTCTGTAAAAAACCCATCTAATCGCCTTCCTTTCACTTGATTAAAAAGTCCATTTACATCTTTTTCAATACTAAATGCGTTAGCAAAGGCCTCAAAACGATCCAAGCCAAATTGATTTCTGTAAACCATGATGGTATCACCGCTCACTTGATTACTATCTGTCCAAATAACTGGATTTTTAAAAAACCCTACGGTGCTGTCTGTAAAGTTGTAAACCAATGAGTCTGCAACCGCCTGTATGTCACTTTTAAAAGCAATAACATGGTTGTACGCTTTCAACATTCTTTTTTGTGACTTTGAGGTGTCTGCCAAATCTAAAAACGTATCCGCCTTTAGATAAAATGAATCGCCATCTATATTTTTTATGGCTAGTGGCTTACCTGTTATCAACGTGGTTTTAGTAAATCGTTCGTACTTACCATACTGTCCTTTAATACTTATTTGCTCTGAAGTATCTTCAAAATGAAGGTTCCCAAAGGCTTCTCCTAAACCTGTGTTACGGAAGTACATCATACTATCTGCCACTAGCTTGTTATCCTTACCTTGTATGTATGAGCCTCTACTAAATTGGCTTATCTCTTTTGCCGTATTGTACCAACCGTATTGGCAGTATATGGTATTTTCCTCACTTCGGATGTACGTTGGTCCATAAAAACTTGCAAGCTTACTCTTGGTATTATAGCGAAGGGTGTCGCAATCCATTGTATAGTCCGGATTTATAAGTTTCACATTGTCTTTGAAAAAAAACTCTTTTGTGCGTGAATAATAGGTGCCCAAATCACTATACATTTTATCCTTTCCGTTAACGATGTTGGCTCCTGTATTGTATGACCCAATTTTATCGACCAAGTCGTAATTCAGTTGATCTGTTGTAAGCACCATTTTGCCGTCACTCAACTTTACGTTTTCCATGATTTTAGCTTGGCGAGTGTCACCGTCGTATTCCACTGCATTTCCCCAAAGATTTAATGTATCTTTTTGACGAATGTAGATGTTGCCAAAAGCTTCTATTTTATTAATATCTTCATAAAACCGTGCACTGTCACAATCCATAAACATAGAACCTTGCTTAAAACGAACATTACCTTTGCACATTTGATAGCGTCCTATTGCCTGCTTATACACCAATTCATCAGCTCCCAGAATCTCAATTCTGGTTTTTCCCGGCATATTTACAAAAGACTTATCCTGTCCGAGAGCGCTAAAACACGCTAGTAAAATGATATATGTAAGTTTTATTTTCACTATAAACGACGGCAAAATTAGCTGGATACTTTATGTTTGCTCAGTATTTGTGCAAACATCGTGCTTGACCACATAAAAAAGGACATTCAATCCTACCGACTTTTTAATGAAACCGACCAACTGGCCTTGGCAATAAGCGGAGGAAAGGATTCTGTGGCGGTTGCGCATCTTCTCAACGAATGGGGAGTACCCTTTCTAATGGTGCATGTTAATTTTGGTTTACGTGGAGAGGATAGTGATGGCGATGAATATTTTTTAGACCAATTAGCAAATGATCTCATAAATTGCCTTGGCTTAATAAAAAAAAATGTTGAAACCAAAACATATGGTCTAGACCACAAGTTAAGTACTCAAGAAGCAGCACGAGAGCTTCGTTACCAGTTTTTTGATCAGTTATACAACGAGAAACATTTCACAAAATTAATCACGGCGCATCATGCCTCTGATCAATTAGAAACATTTTTTATAAATCTCTATCGCAAATCTGGCATCAAGGGACTTAGAGGTATTCCTTCAGCGCGTGAGTATCTTATTAGGCCATTTTTGTCCGTTACCCAAAATGAGTTGTTAACCTATGTTTTAAGCACGAATATTTCATTTCGAGAAGACAAATCTAATTCTGATTCTTACTACCTAAGAAACAAGTTTAGAAATAAGATTATCCCAGAAATTACCGAAGAATTGCCAGATTTTGAATCGCGTGCATTGTCTAGTCTTGATATACTGCGAAAAGAGAGTGAATTATTCTATGTGCTTATGAACAAAGAGATCGGACGTATTTTAGTAGAAAAAGGTAGCATGATAGAGATTCAAAAACAAGCTCTTTTAAGTTTTCCACAAGCAGCAGTTATATTGTATCAAATCTTAGACAAATACCTTTTTAACTATAGTCAATGCGAGCAAATAATAAATTCATGCACAAGCGATTCTGGTCAAATTTTCTTGAGCAAAACACATCAACTAAACATAGATCGCGATTTATTATATATCATACCCAAGATAGTGAGTATAGATCAAGTACTTGACATAAATGGACCAGGACAGTATATCCTTGAGCATACTACATTGACGTTAAAACAAGTTCAAAAGGCATTATTTACTGATGATCGAAATTTGGAATGTGTTGAGCTTAATCCATCTTTTTTTCCGTTGCAATGGCGTTTTTGGGAAGAAGGGGACTTCATAACTCCCTTGGGCATGAATGGCACTAAATTAATGAGTGATTTTTTTATTGATGCTAAAATACCTGTTCATATGAAAAGCCAAATTCCTTTGCTTTGCGCTCAAAAGGAAGTGCTTTGGGTATCTGGTTATCGCATATCAGAAAAAATCAAAGTCAACTATTATACGCATTTATATCAGATTTCTGTTAATTTTGACGTATAGCTAAAATATTAATACTATCAAAAGCAACTTTTGCGGCAAATCAGTTCTCTATACCAAACAATATGAAGTCAATTATTACTAAGTCTATTATGTTTATCTCACTCCTGAGTGCTTTCAGCGCTAAGGCGGATCATATTATTGGCTCAGATATGATGTATACCTGCAGCGACACAGCAGGAATTTATAACGTTATTTTTAATTTTTATCGGGATTGCAACGGATGTTATGTTTTAGGTCAAAATCCTAAATGTGGTACTTCAGAAAATTGTGGAAGTAGTTCTACGGCACCGACTAATCTTACCGTTTCGTGCATCAGTGGAAGTTCTACATCCACAATTGGTTCATTAACCATGACTCGGACCTCCATTACCGATATAACTAAAACGTGCAAAGATGTAAAAAGCAGGTGCCAACAGCCATGCAACGGTTCGTTTCCATTTGGAATCGAAAAACATACGTTTGAAGGAAGATTAGATTTGCGAAGTAGAATTGCATCAGGATGTTGTAAGTTTGAAATATCGGTACTTCTATATGTACGAAATGTGGGCATTACTACCGGACAAAGTCAGCAGTCGTTTTATACTTCATGTGAATTTGATGCTTGTAAGGGCCCTTGCAATTCTTCTCCAAACTTAACCAACGATCCTGTTGCAATATTATGCTGTAATCAGGCTTTTTCATTTAATAATGGTGCCATAGATTCAAAAGATAGAGATTCAATATCGTACGCTTTTGCTCCCGCATACAGCGCTAGGTCTACTTCGTGTAGCTACTCAGGTAATCGGACGTATAACAATCCTATTACTACGTACTATCCAGGTTCATTGGTTTGGCCGTATGCAAATCCAAGTGCAAATCCTCCGATTGGAACTTATTTAGATCCTGTGACCGGAGATATTATTTTTACCCCTGTTAATTGTACGGAGGTCGCTGTAGTTGTTATACAAATGACCGAATGGCGAAAGGATACATCAGGAGTTTATCAAATTATCGGAAAGACACGCAGAGACATGCAGATTCTTGTAATGACCTGCCCGGGAAATAATCCACCTACAATTGCTGGCCCGTTTTCATACAACGTTTGTGAGGGTTCTGAGTTATGTTTTAATATCACCACCAATGACGTTACCTTTCAACCTCCTCCGCCAGCCACAGCTCCTGCTCCCGACACTGTTAGCATTTCGTGGAACGCAGGTATTCCTGGAGCTAGCTTTAGTGTTATTAATCCAACAGCACTTCACCAAACCGGAAGATTCTGTTGGACACCTGGTGAAGGTACGGCTAGTAGTTTACCTTACAACTTTACGGCAACCGCAAGAGACGATGCTTGTCAACTCAATGCACTTAACACGCGTGCGTTTCGTATTACAGTGAAACCCAGAGCCAAAGCAACAAGAACTAGAGATACTCTTCCTTGTGGTGTGTACGCCGTAAAAAGTAATCCGGTAACTGGATTCAAAGGAACGCCAGGATATACGTGGAATATTTTAGATTCAACATACAATTTAGTCACTGATCGTAAGATTGCTAAATTTAAGTTCAGTGGTAACTACAATAGTAACAAACGCCAAGATACCCTAATATTTACCAAAGGCGGAACCTACATCATAGAGCATATTATAAATAATGCCCCTAACAACTGTCCTACCTCCTATTA
>CAMDBP010000043.1 GCA_945889315.1 Chitinophaga pinensis | reverse complement strand
CATAAATAGCTTCCCCAAAATAGGTTTGCGCTAATATTTTCTCATCGTACACTTTATAGGCATCCTGGTACATGGTTAACACTTGACCAAATTTTGCTTTACGTGCAGCATCACCACTGTTTACCCATTGCGTAAAAGCAGCTTCTTCTGCTCGTTTTTTACTTTCTACATTCAGTCTTTTCAAACCTCTTGTTTGTCCGATAAAGTATTTCCAGTAGTTGGCTACTTGAGCGTGCTTAGCGGCATACATTAAGTCTACAGCCTCGTCTTGCGCTTGGTATTTTTCATAAATATCTAACTTAGTTCTTCTTATTTTTACACGTGCAGGTTGGTCAATATCTGTCGCATTTTTTACACCGTAAGATGATAAATAACGATCCGTACTTCCTGGGAATCCCCAGATCATAGCAAAATCACCTTGTTCTACTCCTTTCAAACTTACCGGTAAATGGTGTTTTGGCGTATATGGAATATTGTCTACAGAATAATCTTTGGTTGCTTTATTTTCTTTGCTGGCATAGACTCTAAACATAGAGAAATCTCCTGTATGGCGCGGCCACATCCAGTTATCCGTATCTCCTCCGAATTTACCTACACTTTCTGGTGGAGTTCCTACCAATCTCACGTCACCAAATACTTCATACACGTATACGAAGTATTTATTACCTGCAAACATTTCTTTGATGTCTACACTATATGCACCTGATTCACTGTATTCTTTTTTAAGCGCTTCAGATTTTTCAGCAACAACACCTGCTCTTTCTTCTTCCGTAGCTTTTGCAGATACACCACCCAACACTTGGTCTGTGATGTCTACAATTTTTACTAAGAATGAAACACTAAAACCTGCCGGCTTTTCGTCTGCTTTTGTTTTTGCCCAGTAACCATTTTTTAAGTGATTAGCAGTGGTAGTACTTAACTTTTGAATAGCAGAATAACCACAGTGATGATTGGTTAAAATAAGACCTTGGTTACTAATAACCTCACCTGTACAGAATCCAGATCCTAAACGAACTATGGCATCTTTCATACTGCTGTTATTAATACTGTACACCTGCTCAGGTGTCATGGTAAGACCAAGTCTCTGCATTTCAGCATAATTATTGGTAAGCAATGCGGGAATCCACATTCCTTCGTCTGCCTTGGCAAACTGGCTGCTTGTTACGAAAGCAAAACCTAAAATAAGTGTAACTATTTTTTTCATTGATTGATTATAAAAGTGCCACAAATCTCTATTTTCTGAGATATTATCCTAATGTTATCGGATAAAATATCCGTATATACAGACTAGTGTCCTATGATAATGCAATGCCTAGATGACATATTGAAGAAACAACCGCTATAAATCACGTTAAGTCATTCGCACCATTTCAAAAACTTTACCTTTGCCACAATGTATTACAACGACATACTCGAAACCATAGGAAATACGCCACTAGTTAAATTAAACAAAGTAACTGCTGAGCTACCGTGTTTGGTTCTAGCTAAGATAGAAACTACCAATCCGGGCAACTCGGTAAAAGACCGTATGGCGGTTAAAATGATTGAAGATGCAGAAGCAGATGGTCGTTTAAAACCAGGAGGAACAATTGTAGAAGGTACCAGTGGAAACACGGGAATGGGCCTAGCTATAGCTGCTGTTGTAAAAGGATACAAATGCATTTTTGTAACCACAGACAAGCAAAGTAAAGAAAAAGTAGATGCTTTAAAATCAGTAGGTGCCGAGGTAATTGTGTGCCCAACCGATGTAGAACCCACCGATGCACGCTCCTACTATTCAGTAAGTAAGCGATTGGGAAGCGAGATCCCAAATGCGTGGTATGTCAATCAATATGACAACCCGAGCAATACACAAGCGCATTATGAAAGTACTGGCCCAGAAATTTGGGAACAATCAGAAGGTAAAATAACACACTTTGTTGCTGGAGTTGGAACAGGTGGTACTATTAGCGGAGTAGGAAAATACCTAAAAGAGAAAAATCCTGCCATACAATGTTGGGGAATAGATACGTATGGTTCGGTATTCAAAAAATACAAGGAAACGGGCATTTTTGATCCAAAAGAAATTTATCCCTACATCACAGAAGGCATCGGAGAAGATATTTTACCTGAGAATGTAAACTTTGATACCATTGATCACTTTGAAAAAGTAACCGATAAAGATGGGCTGCTTTGGCAACGTAAACTCGCCAGAGAAGAAGGTATAATGGTAGGAAACAGTGCTGGAAGTGCTGTAAAAGGAATACTTCAATGTGCTCACATGCTAAAACCTTCCGATGTAGTAGTGGTTTTATTTCATGACCATGCTACCCGTTATATGGGCAAAGCTTTTAATGATGAATGGATGAAAGAACGTGGTTTTCTGGATAGCAAACCTAAAACCGCTGAGGACATGATTAGCAACCACAGACACTTGCCTATGCTTACCGTGTGTGAAACAGATCATGTAAAAGTAGCTTTCGACCTCATGGAAAAACACGGTATATCACAACTTCCTGTTGTAAATATGCACGGTGATTACGTAGGATCTGTAAATGACAATCTGCTTCTTTCTCAACTTTTAAAAAATCCTGAACTTGCTGCTCAAAAAATAAGTGATGTAATGCACGCCAGTTTTCCGATGGTAGACGCCTCTGCTCCTATTGATAAGGTTTCTTCGTTAATTAATAAAGACAACCCAGCAGTTCTGGTAAAAGATTTAAGCGGCGCTGTTCATATTTTAACCAAATATGACTTAATTGGGGCTTTATCCAGCTAACTATTTTTTGATAAGGCAGCTTTATTTCAGCTCAATTAAAACACTAGATAAGGCTATACAAAAAGATTTAAGTGTTTTATAAACGTTTATCTCTTGCCCATAAAAAAAGCCCCTCAACCACCGAAGTGATCAAAAGGCCTTTAAAAATTATGGGTACTTACTCTCTGTGTTACTATAACGTATTCACGTTATTTAAATCTGCGAAAGCTTGCTCTAATCGTGTTACAAAGGTTTTTTCACCTTCTCTCATCCATAAACGTGGATCGTAGTATTTCTTGTTTGGAACGTCATCGCCATCTGGATTTCCTATCTGCGTCATGAGATAATCTTTTTTAGCCAAAACATAATCTCTTGTTCCTTCGGTAAAGGCAAATTGCAAATCCGTATCAATGTTCATTTTGATCACTCCATACGAAATTCCTTCCCTTATTTCTTCTACTGTTGAGCCTGACCCACCGTGAAAAACAAAATCAACTGGATTAGGACCTGTACTGAATTTCTCTTGTACATAATCTTGCGAGTTTTTTAAGATAACAGGAGTTAACTTCACATTACCTGGTTTATACACCCCGTGTACATTGCCAAATGCAGCAGCTATAGTAAATCGTGGACTAACTTTCATGAGTTCCTCATAGGCAAATGCCACCTCACTTGGTTGTGTGTACAATTTACTGCTATCTACATCGCTATTATCAACGCCGTCTTCTTCACCGCCTGTTATTCCTAGCTCAATCTCCAACGTCATTCCCATTTTGCTCATACGTTCAAGGTATGTTTTACAGATTTCAATATTTTCTTCTATAGACTCTTCAGATAAGTCAATCATGTGAGAACTGTACAAAGGCTTACCTGTTTCTGCAAAATGTTTCTCACTTGCATCAAGTAAACCGTCAATCCAAGGAAGTAGTTTTTTAGCGGCATGGTCGGTATGTAAAATAACCGTTGCTCCATATGCTTTTGCCAACTCATGAATGTGTTTAGCGCCAGAAATACCACCTAATATAGCAGATTGCTCATTGGCGTTACTCAAACCTTTACCTGCAAAAAACTGAGCTCCACCGTTGCTAAACTGGATGATTACCGGTGCATTTAATTTTGCGGCGGTTTCCATTACTGCATTTACGGTACTGCTGCTCGTTACGTTAACGGCTGGCAATGCGTAATTATTTGCTTTAGCATGTTGGAAGATGGCTTGTACCTCGTCTCCTGTGGCAACTCCTGGTTTGATGTTGTGACTCATAATTGATTTTTATTCTTGGGACAAATTTATGATTTTAAATAGCAATGTCAATTTTCAATAGTAATGATCAATTGAATTTATACTAAACCCCTAATAAAAATGATTTTGCGTTTTAGGAACACGACTCTGAGGCGTGTTCATACAATGGCGTGTTATACAAAAGGCGTGTTCCTATAGAGGCATTAGCCAACATTATTCAAATGTCTGTAAATCCACCAGTTTTTTATAAATACCACCGCTTGCCATTAGTTCTGCGTGGGTACCTTGTTCGGTAATTTGACCTTTGTCTAGGACCACTATCTTATCCGCACTTTGTATGGTACTAAGTCTATGCGCTATCACAATACTCGTGCGATTTTGCATCACTTGTTCTAATGCTTCTTGAACCATTTTTTCACTTTCGGTGTCTAGAGCACTAGTTGCTTCATCTAAGATCAAAATAGGAGGTTCAGAAACCACGGCACGCGCTATGCTCATTCGCTGACGTTGGCCACCGCTCAAGTTACTGCCTTTTTCTCCCAAGTTGGTGTTATAACTATCTGGCATATCACGGATAAATTGATGCGCATTGGCTACTTTA
Organism: Chitinophaga pinensis; assembly: GCA_945889315.1. Taxonomy (GTDB): domain Bacteria; phylum Bacteroidota; class Bacteroidia; order NS11-12g; family UBA9320; genus UBA9320. The sequence continues at coordinate 13,732 of CAMDBP010000043.1, read as the reverse complement.
GCTGCTTTCATTAATTGATCACCGCTTATATACGGATCACCCATTTTGATATTATTGGCTGCTGTATCGTTAAATAAGATAGCATCTTGTGTTACTATTCCCATCATTTTACGTAAGGATTTTAGGTCCAAGTCCGCAATATCTTGCCCATCGATGGTAATTGAACCACTTTTTAGCTCATGAAACCTTGGAATTAAATCGGCTAAGGTAGATTTACCTCCGCCACTTGAACCCACCAAGGCTACCCTCTCCCCTTTTTTAATGGTTAGATTGATATCCTTAAGCACCAAAGGACCGTCACCGTACCCGAAGTTTACGTTAATAAGCTTTATCTCATTTGAGAATAAGGGAGCCGAAACACCGTTGGTATCTTTTTCGGTTTCAGCCATCAACACGTCATTAATTCTATCCAAAGAAGCTGCTCCTTTTTTTAGTCTAAAAAAAGCTTCTGTAACTCCTTTAGCAGGAGGAATAAGTTGACTAAAAATGGCAATGTAGGCAATTAAAAACGAGCCTGTAAGAGCTGAATCCTTGTTTAAGATAAGCGTTCCGGTGTATATCAATAAACTAGCAATTACAATACTGCTCATAAACTCACTTAAGGGAGAAGCCAAAAGTTCTTTTCTGTTTACCTTTACCATCAAGCGGAAGTGATCGTCATTTTGTTTTTTGAACCCTGTCTCTTTTTCTTTGATAGCACCAAAGGCTTTGATGATTTTAATGCCGTGTAAGCTTTCTTCTAAATGCGAGAGTACGTCGGCCAGTTTTTCTTGTCCTGCCTGCGCAGCTGCTTTGAGCTTTTTACCAATTCTACTAATCAAATAGCCACTTACAGGCAACACAACTAGCACAAAAATGGTGAGCTGATAACTCATAATAAACATGGTAACAAGTGGTATGAGAATCGCTATTGGATGTTTAAAATACAACTCAATAACGCCCAATAAACTCCATTCAACTTCTTTTACGTCATTGGTAAAACGCGAAAGTGTGTCGCCTCTTTTTTCCTTGTTAAAATAACCGATGGGTAATCTAAGTATGTGGTTATAAAGCCGTTCTCTAATATCGCGAACCACCGCACTGCGAATAAAGGCGAGGTTATAAAACGAAAGATAGACAAATAAATTCTTGAGCAAAAAAGCTAATACCAAACCAATTGAAAAATAAACAAGCGTTTGAGACTGACCCCATTCTGCAATTTTAATACTGGTTTGATAATCAAAATAGGCAAGCCATGTTTCTGTGTTGGAAGTAAGTTCTACAGGTGTAAGGTCATTGATATTCTCCTTAAAAATAACCTTTAAGAAAGGGATAATAACACCAATGCTCACTATATTAAAAAGAGCCGCAAATACATTGAAACCAAAGAAAAGTTGCAGTTGTAATCGGTAAGGACGGGCTAATTTAAAAATGTCTTTAAACTTTAACACAGCTGCGAAGATAATCGTACCGAGATAAACCTATGGAAAAAAGAAATCGCCTGCGATAATTCCAACAGTAAACTCGTCCAAAAGAATACCATCGGATGAATACCGTTTGATTGTACTTTTCGAAACAAAATCTTTTACATCTGATACATAAATATCACCGTTTTTAGGATCAATACCTATCGCATAAAGGATTGCTCCTTTGGCTTCTATCCATAATTGAGCAGTGCCTGTTTGCACGTCACCTGTACCTCTCCAAATACCTTTTTCGGTGCAGAAATAAAGGATATCTAGATTTGAGTTATAGACCAAACCTGTGGGAATTGGACTTAGTGTATAACCTACCGGATATTTTTGTCCATTAGCCTCCGTAAATGACATTAGTTGAGGCAAGTCATTGGTTGCGCCTCCGCCTTTGCACAGTATTCTGATATAATTATTCTTGTCAACTACGATTCCATCTGGTTTTTCACCCGTAGAAAAACTATCAACCAATGCATCTGTGAGCACATTTATACCATAAATCTTGTCTGCATCTGGAGCGGTACACCAAAAAATGCCATCCCGAAGAACCCCTTTGTCTGTAAACGTACCCATAGGAATACTACCCGTAATAGTATTCGTGGTTAAATTCACAATAGCGATCGCCTTGGCATATAAATCCGTAACGTATGCTTTACCTGGCTGCACTTCGTAAAAATACCTAGGAGAGTTAAACCCATTTATCTCTACTTTTTTGGTAAAGTTGATGTCTGTAACCACTATTTTCCCAGAATTATTGATTACAAAATAGTAATTTTCACCAACTCGACTCACAGACTGGAATACATTCCCCAGTGACTCTTTGTTAATGCTTTTATAGATATCGTTTTGTACGGTTTTGCTATATGCTTCATATAATGAAAGCGTTCCTTCCCCCCAACCAAAATTTCCTTGATTTGCAATGAGTACTTCTCGGCTATTGGCAGTAGTATCTCTGACAATAAGAACAGGATCTGGCGTTTTGTCTTTACAGCTTGGTAACCACGCTATACCGAATATTAACAGTACTTTAATACAATTTTTAACGATTAATTGTGCGCTCATATCTTACCTAACCACTACCTTTTGGGTGAATGTTTTCTGACCTACCTTTACCTGTATAAGATACAGACCTGCTTGGGCAAACGATACTTCAGATGATTGCGTTTCGTTTATCAAATCACCTTGTTCATTGTAAACATAGGCTGTAAAACCTTCTAAATTTTCTATTTTTACAGATTCATTGCAGTAGGCTAAACTGGGATATATCTTAACTTGATTTAGCGTCAGTTCTTCTCGTTTTAATAGCGTTCCGTTGACCACTGCTACGGCATCCAAATCAAATCCACAGCTTGGAAACGGGGAAGGAAATGGATCGTTTATCAGTATGCCTTTGCTATCTCGCGTGCCAAAACTATCGTTTACACTGCCTACTGCATCTATCAGTCTTACATAATTTATTTGGTTTAATCCGACTTCTTGCAAATCGAATAAGGTGCCATAAGGCGCTTGATGCTTGCCAGCTAGGTTATAGATTTTTTCAGGTTCTATATAGCCGAAATTATCGGTTTGGAAACCTGTATCGGTAAGGCTCTCACTAGGAAAACGAATAAAATTAACGCCGTCTTCGCTCACCTCAACATGGGCTAACTCTAGGTAATAACTCAAACCTACTTTAAAACCATTTTCAAAAACAGCAAAATCAAATCCTTCATTATTTAGTATCGGATTATCAAACGAAAGTGTAATCACACCGCCATCACCCAAACTTACTATATCTCCATTAAAAGGACCCAATGCACTTGATACATCACCTACCGTTGGTTTGCCCAGCGCGGTGTCATTTACTTGCATGTACCCGAGTTCTAGCACAGCTCCACTTGCCCAAGCAACAATGCTATTGGCATCCTTGTGCACAGACCTACTACCGGCCTCACCTCCAGCAGGATCAAATTGCGCAAAACCCAATGTGCCAGAGAATAAAAATGCTAGTGCAATGATTCTCATTGTTTTATAAATTTCTTGCTGGCTATTCCTTTTTCTGTTTGCACGCGCACAACGTAAATACCCGGAACAAGGTTTTGGGTATTTATATCAACTCGTTTAGTAGAGATATGACTACTTGCTAGATCTAATTGTTTTCCATCCAAGCTAAAAACGGCAACAGTTTCGATTCTATCGTCCGCCATTATGCTCATGTCACTCAACACTGGATTAGGATAAAGTTGGACGTTCGCTTTTTCCTCCCTATTTTCTATTCCAACAATGAGTTGCCATAGTTGCATACAGAAATATGCTGGCGTATTCATACCAAAGAAACCAACATCACTGGATTGCAATTCAAACGTAATCTTATCACACGGTCTAATTTCTGCATATTCCCACTCTTTTAAAATAAAGTCTTTCGTGTTATCCGAAAATCTGAAATCTGCTAGATAAACGGTGTCCTGAAACACCACTTCATTTTTATTATTTACGCTATTGATTAAAAGCCTAAAATAATCAGGATCATTGCCATCCAAACCTCCAAACTTTTTACTGAAGGAACTTCCGTTTAACATATCCAAATAAGCATAGGTAGCATTGGTAATTCCAAACTGAACTGCTGTTGGTATTCTTGTAAGACCATAAATATTTTCTTCCTCCCCATTAAGCTTATACGGGGTTCTTATTTCATTAGTAACCCCACTATTCACAAAATGGAAATTATGGTTTATCCAATTCCCTGTAGAATACATTATCGGCATTACAGATGAATATTGATTTCCATATCCTGCAGTAGTATCGTCATATTGCGTACTTATACTCCAACCTTCCCATGATTGCCAATCGGCATTATAGGTATTAGGATAGAACAAATGACTTACCTTAAATCCTCCGGCACCGTCTGCACCATTATCATACGTATCCTCAGGCAGTGTCGGAAAATCTATACCATCCGCATTAAAATCTGAAATACTGTTAAAATCATCCATCCCAAAATAAGCAGGCGTGTTCATACCAAATTGACCTAAGTCAGAGCTCTCATAGCTAAACGATATACTGTCTACTAAAACGTCATTGAGGCCATCATTATTAAAATCAACATACGTCCAATCATCAATTATATAATCCTTCGCGTTATCCGAATTTCTAAAATCTGCAAGGTAAAAATCAACCGAACTCACTTCACTTCCAGACAAAAAGCCTTTAATTATGAGTTTAAAGTAGTCTGCGTCATTGCCTGAAACTCCCCCAAATTGTTTACTAAATCCACTACCATTTTTCATATCGTAATAGGCATAGGTAGTATTGGTGAAATAAGCTCCAGAAATCTTCACCGCAGAGTCTAATTTGATGTAGGCTCCGTTTCCGGTAGAGATCATATAATTAGAGGTATAACTAACGCCATGTCCTGGAATCGCGCTAAATTGATTTTCATATCCGGCAGTGGTAGCATCCGTTCTATTACTCAACGCCCAACCACTCCAGCTAGCCCAAGTAGTGTCATATTCATTATTAAAAAAACGACCATAATGGGTAAATCCACCACTCCTATCGGCACCATTATTAAAGGTATCTGACTGGGTTAAAAGCAAATTATCAAACGTAGAATATACACGCGCGTGGGGAAACTGCGCAAAGGTGAACGAGGCTGCAATAATTGCAAGTAAGGTTATTATTTTTCTTTCCATGATTTTAGGGGTATAGTATAATTGATGTTTATTTTAAGCGTTCTACCTGGCAGCGGCGTTCTTGGCTGCGTGTAATACGGCGTGTTGAGCATATTGGAAGTGAGCAATCCTATTCTCCACTGGTGCAATTGGTAATATCCGCCTGCTTCTGTCAAAAAATAGGGATCAAGACTTGCCGAATTATCGCTTGTGTAGAAAGTAGCACTTACAAATTGCTCATTGATGTGTAATCCGAAGTTAGATCGCTGGAAACTCAACATTAGGTTAGATGTAAGCTGAGGCGTAAATAGTATTTGCATACCGTGTCTTGCGTCAGTCTTATTATCCAAATAATACGTCGACTTGGTCCAATTCACATTAGACATTAAGGCAAAGTTACTGCGATGTATTACCTTGCGACACGTTACGTTTAAAACGAATCCCCGGCTTATGACCGATTGAATATTTTCAGGTTTAATTTCAGGAAAACCACTCCAGTTTATCCAGTTTTGAAAAACACCCAAAAATGGATTTAATTTAATGCTTAGTGCACAGGGATTATATCGTAACTCCAAATCTGCTTTGTATCCTTTCTCTGGTTTTAACTCAGGATTACCTAAAGCATACCCGGGTTGATACCAAAACAGCTCGTTGAGTGTGGGGAGTCTCACTACTTTATTTAGACTAAACCAGATGTGTCGAGCATCTGAAGCCTTAAACTTACCGCTCAAACCTCCGGTGTAGTATATTTTTTGGGCATTGGTCAATACTTGCTGATAAGCTGATAGCGATATTTTCTTAAGTTGTTTAGAGAATTCACTTGCCAGTCGTAACCTATTCCATTGCGCATTATTCGTGATTACCGCCGAAGTATAGTAAGCATTTTCATTTCCCAGCACCAGTTTAAACACCGTTTTATCACCCCATTTTTTAATGCCTGACGCCGTAGTATTGACATTTATAACATCGCTAAGGTATGATTCCTTTCGTTTATCGTCATGGTAGTTAATCTGCTCTTTCCAGAGTTGATTGTGCAAGATCACCTCCCAGTTTTTGGCTAGATTCTGCCTAAAACCATTGGTCATCATTAGATTTAAATCTTCTTGACGGCTAAAGTTAACTTCTCCAATGCGCGGCGGCATAGCCCTGTCAGATGCCTGAAGATAAATAGTATTCTCCCAGGTACCTTTTTGGTTAAGATGGAGCGATACCGACTGCATCAAACTAATTTTTTTATAGTCTGTATTCGCTTGAAAACTATCCATACCATAATGACTTAGGTTAACTCTGTTGGGAGACTCCGCAGCCAAAGCCGAAACACGGTATTCCCATTGTTTCGTATGATTGGCATATAGCGCAGATAAAATTTTGTCTTGTTGACTACTAACCTCCGCAGTAACTTTTAGTTGGGGTAAGGAAGAATTGGTTTTGAGCGACAGTGCACTCCCCATATTTTGTGCACCATTTTGATCGTAAGCACTGGCACCGATGGATACTTGATCAAAGTGAATAGCATCAATCAAACTCAAATCCATAATACCGTTCATGCTACTTTGCATATTTGCTCCATTGATAACCAAGGGACTTTGCATGCTGCCTAAACCTTTGTAGGACAATGTATTAAGGCCAGAAACACCATTACTTCTTATGTAAAGACCGGCATTTCGTTGCAGCATTTGACCCATATTTTGACTTGGGTTTGATTTGGAGATTTGTGTAAAAAGGAGACCGCTGGTATATTCAGGAGATATCCGCAATGCAAGCGTGCTCACACTTACGGAGTCCAATTGCTCTGTTTTTAGACTATCTAGAGCAACCTGAGCAACGCAGAGTGTGCTCGAGACCATTAACGATATGACAGCAAGTGCTGTACGCATTTTTTGATTTTTCTTTTTTAAAAAAAATCAACAACTATGGAATAAATATAAAAGTCAGTATACAAAACTGCTGGCTCTTATTGCTTTTCTTCCCGAAAGCCATTGAGTTTAATGCTTTTAGTAGGTCTTCTGACTTCGTTCCTGGATTGGCTTCCTTCCCATTCTTTTGTGTGAACAGTGGTTTTTAGATTTACCAATCTTTAATGCGGAACATTACAGCTGCGGGTACAGTGGAGGATTTACGCCTCGCTTCCCTTAACTAAATGCAATGCGAAAGTAGTCGAATAAGCAGTTGTTGAAAGGCACAAGATATGAACATTTTTAGTTAACTCTATAAACAATATATTTGCGCCTTAATGGCAACAACACAAGATTTATCAAGAGGAATGTTTTTACGCTACAATGGTCAATTATGCCAAGTAGTAGATTACCAACATACCATGCCTGGCAAGGGTGGAGCTTTTTATCAGGTAAAAATGAAAAATGCAATTACAGGCAAATCAATAGAAAACAGATACAGAAGCGGTGAAAATATCGATGACGTGCGTGTGGATTTAATTGAAATGCAATACCTCTACAAAGAAGGACCAAACTTAGTGCTTATGAACATGGAATCATTCGAGCAAGTAACAATTCCTGAATCTATGATGGGAGATCAAATGAAATTTCTAAAAGAAGAAATGATGCTGGGCGTATATTTTGATGAAGGAAATCCGATTATGGCAGATGCTCCAAATCATGTTATCCTAGAAATAACCTACTCAGAACCTGGATTAAAAGGAGATACAGCAAATAACCCACTCAAGCCTGCGACTTTGGAAACTGGCGCAATCGTAAGTGTTCCGTTATTCGTAAATACCGGAGAAAAAATAAAAGTAGATACACGTACTGGTGAGTATGTAGAAAGAGCGAGATAATCGACACACACTACTTAAAAAAAATGCTGACATTTTAGAGTGTCAGCATTTTTTTTGGGCAATTAGTTGGTGGACTATATCATTTGTATAACAATGTATATAAGTAACACTAATAATGCTAAACCCACTAAGCTTACCAGTAGTCCGCCAAGTTTAGAAAATAGCGCTAAGATGAGTAACACCAACAAAATAATCGCTATTATGTAGAGTACGTTTCCTATGTCACTGCTTTTACTCATTTGTTGAGATTCTATTTTTTTGGCAAACCGATCGTTCATCTTTTTCAACTGTTTTAATGGCTTCTGGCTAAGTAATACTTTAGGCATACCAGCTTTATGTTTTGCTGGAACTACGTGTAATTCAGTATCTGCGTTTTTGGCCAACAACCAAGATTCATCTACTTTAGTCTGTGGCAAATTATTCGTTGAGACCTTTTCGACGAAACCTTGTCCACTTGGTTCAGTTGAATTTAAGTCGTTTAAAACTACATTTTGTGTTTTTGAATTATCCACCTGTTGTTTTAGGTGTACATCCTTTACAGGCGAGTGTACGATGTGTTTCACCTTGGTGCTTCTTGTTAGGGATCCATACCTTGCTTTTGAACAAGAACTTGATAGTAAAATACCCAGCACAACTAGGCTCAAAATCGATTTACTTAATTTCATGTGTATGTTTTTTTATGTTTTCCAAAGGTAGTGAATGTTTGCTCATGAGACTATAAACATTACTTAAATTAAGTGAACCATATTTTTTTAAATTATCGAAATGTAAAACTTGTATAGCTCCATCACAGTCTCTTCCATTTATTCGTTTACTTTGCACCAGCAAAATTAAGATGCAAGTATATTTAGATAACGCTGCTACCACTCCTATGGATGTACACGTCATTGAGAAAATGACCCAAGTAATGCACGAATGTTATGGTAACGCTTCTGCAATACATTCTCAAGGCAGAAAAGCGAGAGCAGTAGTAGAAATAGCTCGTAAAGACATTGCTAAATTGCTTAACTGCGCTAGCAATGAATTAATATTTACAGGAAGTGGTACCGAAGCCGATAATATGGCTTTGCGATGTGCTGTAAATGATTTAGATGTAAAGCACATCATAACCAGCGAGATAGAACACAAAGCAGTAATAGACACCGCTAAGGAATTAAAAAACAAGGGAAAAGTAGAGCTTCACTTTGTAAAGCTAGACCAATATGGACGCGCAGATTTGGATGACTTACAAAAACTTGCGTCTCTTTACCCCAACAGCTTAATTTCTCTTATGCACGCCAACAATGAGCTAGGAACATTAAATGACCTGCCTGCAATTAGCAAAATAGCACGCGCTAACCACTGTTATTTTCATACAGATACGGTGCAGACCATCGGTCACTACACGATTGATTTACAAGAATTGGACATTGATTTTCTAGCTTGTTCTGCTCACAAGTTTCATGGACCTAAAGGAGTTGGGTTTCTATATAAGAACAAAGCATTGAAAATACGCCCTATCGTAACCGGTGGCGCACAAGAAAGCTCTATGCGCGCTGGTACAGAAAATGTTACTGGTATCGTTGGATTAGCCAAAGCACTTGAAGTTGCTTACAAGAATATTGACGTAAAGATAGAAACCGTTTACCGCCTCAAAGCGTATTTTATGGAAGAACTTCTTACTCAAATACCTGGTGTGTGTTTCAATGGCGACACTAGTCAAGATGGAGGATTATATACCGTTCTAAATGTATCCTTGCCTCCTACGGATAATGCCTCAACGTTACTTTTTCAATTGGATATGAATGGTATTTGTGCTAGTGGTGGTTCTGCTTGTAACAGTGGTGCTGTAAACGAAAGCCATGTATTAAAAGGTATAAAGCATCCTGCAGAAAGATCTGCTGTTCGTTTTTCATTTAGTAAGTATACATCCAAAGAGGAAATTGACTTTGCCGTAATCAAATTGAAAGAACTGTTATAGTTCTATGCTACTTTAGTTACGTATTGTTAATGTCATAAGTAACACATTCGCAGCATGATAAAAGTAAAACAAGTAATCCTTACCGCCTTGATGGCAATTACGCTTGCTGCGTGTGGTCAGTCTAGTAACGTTAAAACATTAAAACAAAAAGAGCTAAACGCTAAAGCGAATGAAGAAAACGTTGTTGTAATTGATGTGCGAACTCCAAGTGAAATTCAAGAAGGTTTCATTCCACAAGCAACGGCTTTTGTTGATTACACATCAGCATCCTTTCAAACGGAGGTTCAAAAATTAGATACATCAAAAACCTATGTGGTATATTGTAGAAGCGGTGGCAGAAGTGCAAAAGCAGCATCTTTTATGGCAAGTCACGGTTTCTCTAAAGTATACAATCTAGAAGGTGGTATAAATAACTACAGCGGAACATTAAAACAGCAGTAATTTACATTGAAGTTTTCTGCGCTTACACCCACACTCAAAGGCATTTTCCTAGCAATAAGTATAGCACTAGTGGCTATACTTATTGCTAATTGGTCGGGTGTAAATAGTATTCTGCTGTCACTCATTATTGGTGTTATAGTAGGGAACACGCTATCGCTTTCAGATACATTTGATCCAGGTATAAAAGTAGTAAGTGGCTTATTTTTAGAAATAGCCATTGTACTAATGGCCTTTGGCATTGACTACGGCAGTTTTTTAAAGCTAGGCTGGCAAACTATACTCATTATTATTATCACCATTGTTATCGTTCTTTGGGCTACGCTATTTTTAAGTAAAAAAATATCATGCCCAAGCAGCGCTGGACTATTGGTGGGTTTTGGTACCGCTATTTGTGGTTCTGCAGCCATTGCGGCGTTAGCGCCAAGTGTTAGCCGAGATAAAAGCGACATGGGAATCGCAATGGCAGTGGTCAATTTATATGGCTTGTTGGGTATGATTGTTATTCCTTTTTTAACTACAGGTTGGCTTACCGATATACAAAATAGTTTGTTACTAGGCGCTAGCCTTCATTCGGTAGGAAATGTAGCAGGAGCAGGATTTGCCATGAGTGAGTCTATTGGCGAAATGGCCGTAACCATCAAACTGGGAAGGGTAGCGATGCTCACTCCTGCCCTACTTATTTTTGGATATTTTACGTCTACTACGGATGATTCTGGGATAAAAACAAAACTTCGTTTACCTTGGTATTTAATCACTTTTATCGCTGTTTCCATACTAGGCTCTTTTATCCATTTTTCTCCTGATGTATTAAGCTATACGAAGTACGGGAGTAACCTTTTATTGGCTATAGCTATGGCAGGTATTGGTTTGAAAGTCAGTTTTAAAACCTTATTCTCTTCAGGAAAAAAAGGATTGGTTTTTGGTGCTATTCTTTTTGGAGCTCAATTATTGGTTATCTTATTTCTTATTTGGGTCTTTAACATTTAGGTTTTCACTCTTCCCTGGTTACACATTCACAAAGCTAGTTTTTAGCTAAATTTTGCGATACTTGTAGGATGAAATACATTCTTGCATTGTCGTTATTCATCAGTTGCACTAATCCAGTACAAAAGCCTACTAAATCTGACCTAGTTAAAAGTCTTAACTCGCTTATGAATAAGTGGCATAAGGACGCAGCTGAGGCAAATCTTAATGGCTATATTGGATTTATGGACAGCACGTGCCGCTACATTGGTACTGATGCTACGGAAAACTGGAAACGCGATGAATTTGCCTCATTTTGCAAACCGTATTTCGACAAAAAAACAACATGGGATTTTAAAACAGTTCATCGCACTATTCAGCTTAACGCAGAAAATAATACCGCATGGTTTGATGAGATTCTAGATACGCACATGGGCACTTGCCGAGGTTCTGGTGCCTTAGAAAATAGTAATGGCGAATGGAAGTTAATGCAATACGTTTTATCGGTTGCGATTCCAAACGAAAACATGAACGCTGTAAAAGATGCCAAACACGATGCAGATTCCGTTTACATCTCGAGACGCTAAACCCTAAACACAGCAATAGGATACCTAGAAAAGTGACCAATATGCCTTATCTCGAAGGAATTTATGTCCAAGAGCCGTAAAATCCTGATAATTATACAGTTTTAACTAAATAATTATCATTTTGTTATCAAAAAACTAGCTCTGTAAAGTCTGTAAAGATACCTTTGCCCCGGATGAAAGTCAAAAACCTACGATGGGGACCAAGCGGGCCGAGATCATTACCTAAAGGACATAATTCTTGGTTATCCTATTGGACTACAAATTACGGCAGAACCGTTACGGTTTGCAAAAATAAAGATTGCGATAACCCTTCTAGTGTTGGAGGTCACGTACTGCCTCCTGACGGTAAACGAAGCAACAATTGGTACATTGTACCTTTATGTGATGAATGTAATTCTGAACAAAACAGACACGAATTTGAGGTTGAGCCTAGACATTTGGTGATTATTAGCAGCCAACTGTCTTAACTTACACCGTTCGGATTAAAGTGACAATTTAAAGTATAACCACTTTATCTTCGCACTTCTGAAAGACCTTCTGCTCATAACGCCTCCTTTTACACAGCTTAACACACCTTATCCAGCTACTGCGTATCTCAAAGGATTTCTTAATACGAAAGGAATATCTGCCTTTCAAATGGACTTAGGTATTGAGGTAATCTTAGCTCTATTTTCCAAAAAAGGACTACAAGACATTTTTGACTTTGCTGCACACCAACAAAGCATAGAGAGTCAAAACGCAAAACGCATCTTTGCTTTACAAGGCAAGTATATTCATACCATTGATTCGGTAATTTCCTTTTTACAAGGACACAACCCTACCTTAGCTCGTCAAATATGTACCGAAAACTACTTGCCCGAAGCGAGTCGGTTTATAGAAAACGACTATATGGAGTGGGCCTTTGGAAATATGGGAATGGCAGACAAAGCCAAGCACCTTGCCACCCTATACATCGAAGATTTAACTGATTTTATACAAGAAAGTGTAGACGCTAATTTTGGGGTTAGTAGATATGCAGAACAACTGGGCAAAAGCGCTAATTCATTTGACGAATTGCACCAAGAACTCAGCTATGAGCTTTCCTATATTGATAAGATTTCACGAGGTATATTGGCACAACAAGTGGCAGAGCACCAACCCAAATTAGTATGCATCTCTGCTCCTTTTCCAGGCAATTTATTTAGTGCGTTTCGCTGTGCGCAGTATATTAAAGAAGCTTATCCAAGCATAAAAATAGCGATGGGTGGCGGCTTTGCTAATACCGAATTGCGAAGCTTAAACGAGCCCAAGGTTTTTGATTATTTTGATTTCATTACGCTTGACGATGGCGAATTACCCATAGAACTGCTGCACTCCTTTGTAACATCTAAAAGTGAGACTAAAGACTTTCTTTTCAAACGTACTTTTTTGAGAGAAAGCGGCAAAGTACTTTACAATAACTTTTCGCTTCGTCAGGATTACAAGCAAGCGGAGCTGGGCACACCCGACTACTCCGACTTACTACTTACGCACTACATTAGCGTAATAGAAGTTGCTAATCCGATGCACAGCTTATGGAGTGATGGCCGCTGGAATAAGCTTACGATGGCTCACGGATGCTATTGGGGGAAGTGCACTTTTTGCGATATTTCATTAGACTACATTGGTCATTATGAACCTATCGCTGCCTCTATTTTGGTAGACCGAATGGAAGCGATACTAGCGCAAACCAATGAACGCGGTTTCCATTTTGTAGATGAAGCAGCTCCGCCGGCACTTATGCGTGAAGTGGCGTTGGAAATTCTGAAAAGAAACCTAGATGTAACCTGGTGGACCAATATCCGTTTTGAAAAAAACTTTACAAGAGACCTTTGCATACTGCTCAAAGCCAGTGGTTGTATAGCGGT
>CAMDBP010000042.1 GCA_945889315.1 Chitinophaga pinensis | reverse complement strand
ATATCGAACGCGAGCGTGGTATTACTATCAAGTCCCATGCTATTCAAATGAAATATAAACGTGATGGTGTAGATTACATCCTTAATCTAATAGACACTCCAGGTCATGTTGATTTTAGCTACGAGGTAAGTAGAAGTATAGCGGCATGCGAAGGAGCTTTACTTATCGTAGATGCTGCTCAAGGAATCCAAGCACAAACAATATCTAACCTATATTTAGCACTGGATCATGAACTTACTATAATCCCGATTCTGAATAAGATGGATTTACCTGGGGCTATGCCTGAAGAGGTAAAGGATCAGATAGAAGAACTTATCTTGTGTGATAGAAGTGATATAATACCCGCAAGTGGCAAAACAGGCTTGGGAGTAGACGATATATTAACTGCAATTTTAGATCGAATTCCGCCGCCAAAAGGAGATCCTAAGGCGCCACTCAAAGCCCTTATTTTTGATTCTGTTTTCAACCCTTTTAGAGGAATCATTGCGTACTATCGAATTATGGATGGCGAGCTAAATAAGCGTGATCATATTAAGTTTATGAACACGGGTCATTCTTATTATGCAGAAGAAATTGGAGTACTTAAACTGAACCAAGAGATTCGTCAGACCGTAAAAACGGGAGATGTGGGTTATATAATTTGCAGTATTAAGGAAGCCAAAGAAGTAAAAGTTGGCGATACAATTACCATTACCAATAATCCGACTGAAGTGGCTATTGATGGTTTTGAAGATGTAAAACCAATGGTTTTTGCGGGGATTTACCCAGTAGATACTGAAGATTTTGAAGAACTTAGAGATTCCATGGGAAAGTTGCAATTGAATGATGCAAGTTTGGTTTTTGAGCCAGAAAGTTCTGCAGCTCTTGGTTTCGGATTTCGTTGTGGATTTTTGGGAATGCTTCATATGGAGATTATTCAAGAGAGATTAGAGCGTGAGTTTGGAATGACCGTAATAACTACGGTGCCTAACGTGAGTTATCATGCGTATCTCAAAAAAGATAGTGAGACTATAGTTATCGTTAATAATCCTACAGATTTACCAGATCCCAACTATTTAGATAGAATCGAAGAACCTTATATTAGTGCTCAAATAATTACAGCAGGCGATTATGTGGGCGCTATAATGTCTTTGTGTATAGAAAAACGAGGTATTTTAAAAAATCAGGTATACTTAACGAGCAATAGAGTAGAATTATCATTTGAAATGCCAATGGCGGAAGTGGTTTTTGACTTTTACGACAAGCTAAAAAGCATTAGCCGAGGATATGCTAGTTTTGATTACCACCCAATAGATTACAGAATGTCACACCTAGTAAAGCTAGATATACTTTTAAATGCAAAAGTAGTGGATGCTCTTAGTGCGGTAATACACAGAGATAAAGCGTACTACTTTGGTAAGCGTATATGTGAAAAACTGAGAGATTTGATTCCTCGTCACCAATTTGAAATTCCTATTCAGGCTGCTATTGGTGCAAAAGTTATTTCCAGAGAAAATATTCGAGCAATGCGTAAAGATGTAACGGCTAAATGTTACGGTGGCGATATCTCTAGAAAGCGAAAACTGCTCGAAAAACAAAAGAAGGGTAAGAAAAGAATGCGTCAAGTAGGCAATGTTGAAATTCCACAAAGTGCATTTATGGCTGTCTTGCAGATTGATTAATTCTCTTTTGGAAATAAGGTAAGTATTTAGTTTTAAGATCCGTGTTTAGATAGAACACCCTGAGTTAACCAGTTACCAATTGCCTGTCGATTGTTTGCCATCAGAAGTCTTTTTTGATCAAATTCGTTGGTAATATTCCCAAGTTCTATGTACACAACAGGTGGTGTAGTTTCTCTTAGCGTATGTAAGTCTCGGCTTTTTACAACACCTTTATATCCTCTATCTGGCTGGTGCTCTTCGTATTTATATTTTATCGTTCTGTACATCTCAATAGCCAATTCTTTACCCGTTTCACTTCCCGGGTAGTAATAAAAAAATATATCTACTTTTTGATCTACATAACGACTGTCTATATGTATTTCGAAGCAACGTTGAATAGTAGCTCCTTCTTTTTTATGTTTTTCGTAAAGTTCATTGATTTTAGTAGAACGCTGTTTAAGTCGTTTAACTTGGTTTAAAGGAATATCTTGATTAAACCAGACAGTTTCGTCTTTATCTGCGTCCAAGAATTCTTCATCCCGAATGCCATCTTCGTCACGAGTAATTATATATACCGTTGCGCTATGTTGCAGAAGGTTACGTGCAAATCGTAATGTGATATCATACGCATATTCATCTTCACAAATATCATGACCGTCCTTATTACCCACTGCACCTGGATCTGGACCACCGTGACCGCTTATGAGATAATATACTTGACCTTTTAATCGCTTTGTGTATATAGGTGTACTTTGGTACTCAGGACCGAAAATCGGAAAATTCTCTGTGCGAATTGCTTTTGTATTTTGCTGTTCTGTATTTTCTTTGTGATTCGTCAAATTAGGGTTTGTATTATCTTCAGCACTAGGAACAGCAACTACTTTTACGATACCAGATGACACTTTAACGGAATTAGCACAATATAAAACATGAATCGGCACCCAAAGAGATTTATCTACTCTGTAATCGTATTCACGAAGTCCGTTTTCACTTAACTCCTCATTAAATTTCTGTATTTCAGAAGCTATATTAATGTCGTTTATTTTTAAGGTAGTTCTAATGCTCGTATTATTGTACTCATAAACTTTTATGGGCATTTTGTATGTTTTGGCTAGTTGTAGCTGATCAGATCTTTTTAGATTATTGATAGCTAAAAACGTATCAACATTACATTTGTAGGCAGCTACGTTATACCTGTTGAGTAGTACTGAAATACCATCACCTTGTTTTGCTCGTACCTTAAGATATTCTTGGGCACTACTCATGCCGGCAATTAAAACTAGAGAGAGACTTATTATTTGTTTTTTATACCGACCAACCATTTATTCCTGTAAGTGGCACAAAACTAAAATTACCATGATTACTTTGTTGGTACTCATTATCACCAATACGGGTAACGAGTAGCATTTTTTGGACATCTAAGTTTCCTATAGGTGCTACCAGCTTTCCGTTTATTTTGAGTTGCTGTGTAAGGTTGTCTAGGAGTTTAGGGGCTGCAGCGGTGAGTATTATTTTGTCAAATGGTGCATGACTTGGTAATCCTAAAGAACCATCACCATAATTGGTATGTATATTTAGACCTAGCCTACTAAATAATTCATTGGCTTTATTATATAAAATGCCCACTGTTTCTATGGTGAATACCTCAGCACCGAGAACTTTAAGAATTGCCGCTTGGTATCCTGAACCTGTTCCTATTTCAAGAACACGGTCGCCAGGTTTAATCTCGAGCAATTGTGTTTGAAGTGCCACAGTGTATGGTTGAGATATGGTTTGACCGTTATCAATTGGAAATGCGATGTTCTCATAAGCTTTGTCTATAAAGTCCTTTGGAAAGAAAAAATGACGAGGAACAGCTTCTACTGCGCGCAGTACATTTTGTGAAGTAATGCCCATTTTTTTTAGTTCGTTGACGAGTTGCGTGCGCTGTCCTTTTAATTTATATGAGTCTGTGAGCAAGTGTTTAGTTTTTAATACGCCACAAATATCATTGTTTTTAGCGTACCGCAAATTAGACCTTATTTCGTACCAGAATCAAGATAAAATAGTGCGTATAGGAATTATAGGAACAGGAAATTTGTCACCAAAAGTTTTGCAGAGTTTTAATGCAAGTAATAATATAGAAATTGTAGGTGGCTATGATATCTGTGGTATTCAGGATATTGAAGTTTTCGATTCTTTGAGTGATTTATTATTACTTGTAGATGCCGTTATTGTTTTGGATATCCTATCAAGTACATATGATGTTTTGTCGCATGTCGTAAAATATGGTAAACATGTTTATGTAGAAAATATTAGTCTTTGTTCTAAAAATGATATTCGAAAATTGGATATGTACGCATATGAGGCAGGTGCCGTATTTCAAGTAGGTTTGAAGCAGCGGTTTTATAATTTTTATCAAGATTTAGAAAAGTACACTATTTCACCTCGTATTTTAGAAAGCAGTCGTTATGTTAAGTTTAATAAGAAATCTACGCAACTTAGTGTTATTGATGACTTAATGTTACACGATATAGATGTTGCACTTAAGTTATGTCTTGGGGAGGTTAAGTCTATATATTCTACAGCTGTTGGAGTTTATCATAAAGATCCGGATGTTGTAAATACCCGCTTAGAATTTTATAACGGTTGTGTAGCAAATCTATCGGCAAGCAAAATTTCTAATAAAGAGGTACATCAAACAAAGTTCTTTCAAAATAACATCTATTGTTCTATCGATTTTATAAAACAGTCGCTGAACGTTCAAAATAATACAAGTGCCTCTGAAGAGATTGGTGAGGAATGGGGAGTTAAAACAACCTATGGGCAATCAAAGGATAGCGATGGTTATATTGCTATGCTCCAAAAAGAAATAAATTCGTTTTACCAATCTATTACAAATAATGTGGAGTGCATATCAGGTATTTCACAATATTTGCAACTCCAGTCAGTGACGG
Source organism: Chitinophaga pinensis (assembly GCA_945889315.1). GTDB lineage: Bacteria > Bacteroidota > Bacteroidia > NS11-12g > UBA9320 > UBA9320. The sequence continues at coordinate 13,796 of CAMDBP010000042.1, read as the reverse complement.
ATAAAATTAAAGAACAATTAGAACGAAATTTTACAACCAACGCGTAGTTCATAGTTTACTTTTAGTAAGCCTTACTTCGTTGATGCTTATTTTTTCAGGATGTGACAAAGAAGAGCAAATTCCTTCGTACATCTATATATCTGATTTTGAGTTAGATACGGAGAATACAAACTTTGGCAGTAATTCACATGACTTTGTTGATGCTTGGGTTTATGCAAATAATAAATTAATTGGTATTTTCGAACTACCTGCAACTATCCCAATTCTTGAAAGTGGCTCCAAGCAACTTACGATAATTGCCGGTATTCGAAAGAATGGACTTTACTATGAACGTGAGGCTTATCCTTTTTTAAAACCCTATGATATCCAACATAATTTCGTACCTGCACAAGTGGATACTATTAAGCCGGTGGTGGTGTATCGAGAAAATATAAAAATGCCATGGATTGAAGATTTTGAAGATAATACCTTGAGTTTTCAAGGATCAGGAAATTCCACCAATTATGATACTATGTACATTACATCAAATGCCGCAGAAGTATTTGAATACAATGGAACTACGAGTAAGTACAGTGGGCGAGTTGCCATTCCAAATGGATTACGAATTTTTGAAAATAGTTCTGTTGAATCGTTTAAACTGCCACGAAGTGGACAGGAGATATATTTAGAGATTAATTTTAAGTGTAACACAGAATTTGTAACAGGTATCTATCCATTAACAGGAAGTGTAGTTACAAGTGTGCCTATCGTGAATCTTTTTAGTACTGTTGATGCAGATGGCATTATGCAATGGAAAAAAGCATATATAAGTCTCAAGGAGGATGTAAATAATCCAGAGTTTGCTGGTGCTGAGTTCAAAGCATTTATTCGTGCTCAAACCAATACCAGTTCAGGAACGCCGCTTATTTATATTGATAATGTAAAATTGGTTCATTATTGAATAAGACTAAACTCATAGTAAAATACGGTCTACTTGACTTTCTTTCTGCGATGTGGGCGTGGGGATTTTTCTTTGTCTATCGTAAATGTTTTGTTAACGGGGATTTTAATTCTTACTACCTTCAATTTGTATGGAATGACAGTAAACTTTATTTAGGCATGTTGTCTATTCCATTATTCTGGATTGGATTATATAGCTTAATTGGTTTGTATCGAAACGTATATCGCAAGAGTAGGTTAACCGAATTTTTTCAAATTCTTACGGTAAGCATAATTGGGGTTTTAATCCTCTTTTTTGTACTCATATTAGATGACGAGGTATCACAATACCGCAGTTTTTATACGAGTATTTCGGTTCTCTTTCTATTGCATTTCGTGCCTACATCAATACTTCGAATTTCACTCTCGTCTATCATTGCTAACAAAATAAAGAATCGCGTTATTGGTTTTAGAACATTGTTAATTGGAGCTGGTCCGAAGGCTTTACAGATATACCAGGAATTGTCACGTGCAAAAAAATCTGAAGGTCACTTTTTTCAAGGTTTTGTAAACGTAAACGGCGAAGAAGGAGCTGTTTGGGGTATGCCGCAGCTAGGCAGCAAAAAAGATATTGAATCTATTATCAAACAACATCAAATAGATGAGGTGATAATCGCTACAGAAGAGTATCAAAAAGGGGATATAGCAAGCATAGTTTCACTCTTAGATGGCGAATCTGTTGTTATAAAGATTATTCCAGATATGTATCAGCATTTAGCGGGTATGGTAAAAATGGGTAATGTATTTGGTGCAGTTCTTGTCGAAATAGAAACGAATGTGTTACCCCCTTGGCAAAAGTTTTTAAAACGCACTTTCGACATTGTGACCTCCATTTTGGTTCTCACACTTGGACTTCCTTTTTATGTTCTTATTGCAGTACTCGTAAAAATGGGCTCAAAAGGCCCGATTTTTTATACCCAAGAGAGAATAGGACTTGGCGGTAAACCTTTTTATATTATCAAGTATAGAAGTATGAAGGTGGACGCAGAAGCAGCTGGCCCACAACTTAGCAAAGAAGAAGATTCTCGCATAACAACCATAGGCAAGTATTTGCGTAAAATGAGACTAGATGAGTTTCCTCAGTTTTGGAACGTCCTGGTGGGCGATATGAGCATAGTTGGCAATAGACCTGAGCGTCAGTTCTTTATAGATCAAATTATGCAGAAGGCGCCACACTACAAAAGACTACAAAAAATAAAACCAGGCATTACCTCATGGGGTCAAGTAAAATACGGTTATGCCGAAAATGTAGATGAAATGGTTGAGCGTTTACAATACGATTTGTTGTATCTCGAAAATATTTCGATAATGCTAGATCTTAAAATATTGATTTACACGGTAATCATCATGCTGCAAGGCAGAGGAAAGTAGCCCTCGTTATTCTTTTACGAATCGTGTTAGCCAAATACCCTCTTCTGTAACAATTTGTAAATAATAAATTCCTGTGCGAAGGTCAGAAATGTCAATCTTTGTATCGTTTGTATAGCGTTCTTTTTTCCGTATAATTTGGCCTAAAGCATCTGTGAGTTGGTAAGAGAAATAAATGTTGGTCAATAGATTTTTTGCATCTAGTTGAATCTCAGTACTAGCTGGATTTGGATATATTTTTAAGATACCATTGGCTAGTTTAGCGAGTGAACTTGCACTTTTGGTCACCACTATTTTGTAGGTGTTTGAGGTGATTTTGTCTTGCGCTACTACTTCAAAGTACACCGTATCACTGTAATCAGTAAAACTAACGGTGCTTTCTTGCAAAACCTCGTTGACATAAGCAGAAGCACTATCACTTAAACTGAAATTAGCGATTAATTGACCTACGTCAGTGTTCGTGGAAACCGCTACGGTTACTCCTCGCGTATCCGGAGTTATGATACCGCTTACTTCAGGACTAACAAATCCAAATGTTTTAAGCTCAGCAGCACTATTGGGTAATGGTTTTACAAGAACAGAATAGGACATAGAGCGGCTCTTATCCTGTGAAGTAACTATGTAAATAACCTCGTTCATGAAGTTGTGTGCCGTGACATCACTTTGTTGCACCGCAGAACCTACCCAAACTGTGGCACTGTCACTTGCAGTGAAATTAGCGATAAGATTGCTTACAATCGTGCCAAAGGGGACATTTACTACCACGGTTCCGGTACTGCTATCTGTCGAGGTAATAATACCGGTAGCCGGCGGGGCAACGATGTTAAACGATAACAGCTCACTGCTTTTATTCTTGTTGAGGTGCACATGTACAGTGTACGTTTTAGAGAAGGCTGTATTTTGTGCGATAACTTGATAATTCAAGGTGCTGCTAAAGTCATGAGCAGTTACTCCAGAAGTTTGTAAATTATTTTGAACATACACAGTGGCACTATCACTCGCAGTAAAAATTGCCGTAAGATTGCTGATATTTGTGCCGTATGGGACGTATACATCTATTCGGCCACGTAATGAGTCTATGGCGATAATGTTTCCCGTACTTAAGGGTGAAGCTATTTGATAGGTCAATAGTTCACAGGATCTATTTTTAGCGATTTTAACATACACTGTATATGTTTTAGAAAATGCTGCATTCTGTGCTCTAACAGTGAAGGTAATTAGATTGCTATAGTTATTGGCTGAAATACCTGATACTTGAAGAGTGGAGTTTACGAATGCTGTTGCGCTGTCACTAATGGAAAAGTGTGCTACCAAAGTGCTTAAATTAGTGCCATAAGGAACGGTAAGCTCCACGTTTCCTCCATTTGCATTCGAGGTAATGATTCCACTTATAGTTGGGGAATTAAATCCGAAGCTTATCAACTCACAAGCTGGATTCTTGTTCACAACAACATTGACGTTATAATAAGATTTGAGCGTGTTGTTTTTGGCTACGGCTTTATACATCAATGTATCCCCGAAATCTACCACATTTACACCTGAAATTTGCTGGATATTACTTGTAAAGCATAGTGTAGAGTCACTCAAGCTAAACTCAGGTACCATTGCACTTATATTGGTGCCAAATGGTACAAAACTGGTTATCTTTCCGCCTGAAGGTGTTTGTATTATAGTATCTTTTGTCGATATGCCCGGGAACGTAAAGGATGCAAATCCAACAAAATACTGAGTCGTTGCAGCATGATTTGCGTTTAAGTTTCCAGCCAAATCACTTAATCTTCCGGATACAATTTGTACGATTACAGGACCATTCTCAATTGGAGTAACGTAGGCTGTGTAGCGATTAGAAGCTATTTGTTTAAAATTAGAAACATTGGCATTACTTGCAGAGATGTCTGAAATGTCAAAACCTGTAACTACTTCTGAAGTGGTGAAAATTGCGGTAAAACTGTTGTTTACTTTTGGAGTTGGGATTTGTATGTTAACGGTCGGTAGTATATTGTCAATATATACAGCATAGTCTTCACTCTGACCATAGGATAATGTTCCGCAAGAAGAATTTACCGTGCTGTAATCAGATACTACTCTTAAGCGTATAAATTTATTGACTATGGGTGGGCTTGAAAGGGTAGTGAAATTACATGATCTTCTAGATAAGCCATTGGCTACGGTTCCCACTAGTTCATTGGCATCCAGAAAATCTCCGTCATTATTGTAGTCAATATATATTTTTGAATTTTCACCATAGGCATTTCCATTAGTTACCCATGCTGTATAGTTAGTATTTGCTTTGAGCACTGTGCTATTACTACACGTAAAATCTTCGTAGCTCGTTTGTCCTGTGCCTGATGTATTGTTTATAGTGTTAAGTTCAAATTTATAAATACCAATGGTGTAACCTCCCAAGTTAGTTGTGGTAGTATTGCAGGTGGCACTCGTTGTTATGGGTGAGTATAGGTAGCTTTCGGTTTTTAGTGTATTTCCCATACTATTGTATACGTTGAGGGAAATGTGATAAATCCCTGAAGTGTTAAAACGTATCTCTGCTCGCTTTGATAATGAGTCCGTTGTGTTTACATAGCTCCAACCTGTTGATGGCGTAATAGTCCACTTCCTTCCTAAGGGTGAACCTGTTGAATTGTCAAGAAGTATGATGGTATTTACACATGCCTGATTACTGGCAGAGCTAATTTTAAAATCTGCAGTAGGCGCTACAGATGAATTTTTGTATAAATCAGTTTGCCAGATGCCTCTTCCCCACGTGGCGATATGCAATCTAGCGTTAGAGGTACCGTCATTCATAATTTCCATATCGGTAATTTGAGAAACAGTGGGTAACCCTTGTGAAAAGGGGATCCAATTGCTCACAAATCGATTACGATAGTATACTCCAAAAGCATTACAGATGTACATACTTGAATCTTGTGCATTGGGGTCTACTTCAAATTTGATTAGGTTTAAGGCAGGTAAGTTTTTGGTAAGGATTGTCCATGTTGTTCCTTTATTGTGAGACGTCAAGATTCGCGACTGCGTTGTTACGACATAGATTACGTTGGAGTCTTTAGGTGATGTTTCTACTTGTTGTATTTGCTCACCGCTTTTATAGGGGAAATTAGTAAGCTCCGTAAAAGAAGGGTTGCTACTATTAATATTAGTGCTTCTGTACAGTTTTTGGGGAATGAATGCTGCATAAAAAGTGCCACTTGAGGACTGCGCATAAGCCATACCTACTTTGGAGGTAGTGCCCGAAAAATTAGAAATTTTGCTCCAACTTACACTGTTAGATGGATTGGCTCTCAGGTTTTGGGTTCTATAAATGTCTGTGGTTGCCTCAAACATCACATTACTATCATTGGGATGTACGGTGTAAACGCCTCCATTACCATTTATACTTCCTGTAACGTGGGTAACTATGTTTCTTTTGATTCCTCCATTTTCATATACTAACTCTTTATTAAATGCATCAAAAGCAAAATCACCACCCCAATCACCACCTCTTACCGTACTGAAATTTTTGTTTACGGCCACATCCATGCCATTATCCTGGAGGCCACCTAAAATATGGTTATTATATAAGCCGCTGGCTCCAAGGGTATAAAATTCTGAAGCACTTAAACCATCTTCCATGGTAGTCCAGTTAGTACCTCCGTTGGTCGTTCTATCTAATCCGCCATCGTGATATACGTATAGCTTGTTGGTATTGTATGGTGAAAAAAGAAATCCGTGTTTGTCTGCATGTACACCAAATCCCCAAGCAGAATTCAAGTTGAATGTTGCGCCGCCGTTTAAAGATTTCCAGATGTTAATGCCACCTACATAGAGCACATTCGCATCGTCTGGATCACACTGTATAGCGAGATTGTATGATCCTTGTCCGTTCAAGCTGCTGCCATCACTTGCATAGCCAAGTATATTTGGGGTATCCGTCATTAATGTAAACGAGGCACCATTATTTACGGATTTGTATACCCCACCAAAAGGATTTGTTCCATTTTTCCATACTACACAATATAATCTAGAGGTGTCTTTTGGACAGGTACTTATCTTGATTCCATCACAAGTAATGTTACTATTAAGGTTAGATTCTATCCATGTATCACCGTTATTGTACGAACGATAAAACATGGTATTGGACGCAGCATAAAGAATATTACTATTTCCAGGTTGGTAGTGCAAGTCACGGTAACTGGTGTTTATAGACGATTTTTTGACCCAAGAGGAACCTGCATTGGTGCTTTTATAGATGCCATTGTAGCAAGCGGCTATTAGCGTATTAGTATCGCCAGGAGTCATCCTAATATAGGAGACTAATATATTTCCAAGACCGTTGCTAGTTTGATACCACGTTTTTCCTCCGTTAGTTGTTTTCCATACACCCAAACCACCACGATAACCATAATTAGCATCTCCTGTACCTAAATACATGACTTGCGTGTTTAATGGATTGATAGCTAAAGAGGCACAATACGTTGGAGGGAGCATGTCGCTTATCGGGTTCCATGTTAAGCCCTCGTTTGAGGTTTTAAATATACCTCCTGAGGATGATACTGCGAATAAAATAGAACTGTCGCTTGGGTGGTAGGTCATATAAGAAACTCTTCCCATTCCGGTAGTTTGTACACTAGGATTTGCAGGAAATTTTACTGGTCCTACTTGGGTGAAGTTTGCTAAATTTTGGGCACAGACTGTTCTTGCCAGAAGTACAGTAAAAAGAAGTGATGTATATATTCTCATTATTGGGTTCTCTCGTTTTTTTGCTTTTCCCATTCGTTCATAATCTCTTCATTAGTCAAAAGAGTTCCATCTGGCTTTATCAAATTTTTATGTGTTTGCTTCCAGTTCAGAAATTGCTTGTATTCAAATACGTATTCGGAGGTTCTGGTCTTTTCCTTTTGCTCTTCTTCGGGGCTTTTTTGATTGCCAAAAATATCTATTGCTTCGCCATTATCTTCTGTAGGTTTTACTCTATTTTCCCAATACATATCAAAGGCGTTCACGGCATCGTAATAATTAGCAGTAGAATCGTTCATCATCGCAATCCAGTAAGGATATGAAACCAATGAATCTACTTGGTTTATAGTGTCGTGTGAGACCACATTTGGGCTTTTACATGATGAAATACCGAGTATGGTAACTCCGATTAGTAGATTCTGAAATCGTAATAATGTGGACATCAGTTTCAAAAATAATCACTTTTTGGACCTTTGAGACCAATTCAACATACATTATGCTTATTTACAAACCGTTTGAAATTTTCCTAGTCATAAATTGGTCAATACCAAAGAGCACAATACTGAAAATCTGCTTGGATACGGAACAACCAACACGTATTGCATTTCCCTACCGGAATACATCCCTTCATGCAGTTTTTGCAGTCTTCAATACGCATTTAGTCATTAACAATTACCTACGTTGCGCAAGTATACTTCTATAACTCTTGTTACGATTAAAGCCTTCTGTAAAAACTAGCTATACTTAATGTTGAATCTGAATTTTGGAAGTATATACGTGTTTATCGCCGGTCAGTTGCAATAAATAGATTCCATTGGATAAATGGCTTATTGGTATTTCGTTCGTATCAGCATGCACCTTTTGCTCATAAATAACATTTCCAAGAGGAGAATATAAAACAAGATTTACTTCTCCCAATTGATGAATGTTTTCAACCCCAATGGTTACGCTAGAAGCCGCTGGATTAGGGTACACGGATACCGGATGAGCCATATCGTTCCAACTTTGAATGCCTGCTGTCAAACATGTAATACGAATCTCCTTGTACATTACGGTGTCACATTTGGTGCATTTATTACGAAAGGTAGTTCGAATGTAATAGGTTCCTGTATCGCTAAACGTATGCGTAAATATTCTATCGTCTGAAATAGTATCTGCATGCCCATTTCTAAAGACCAATGTGGTGTACTTAAAACAAGTGTCGAATGAACCCATTTCAAAAGTGAATTTGTTACAGTTTTGACTGTAATAAATGCCTGCTTTTGACCAGTTGCAACCCTTGCTGGTGTTTGGCTTGCACGTTACACGAATCTGCTTATAAATGACCGTATCACAATTCGTACAGGTATTGATTATCTTGACTCTTACTACATACATTCCTGTATCTTGAAAGTAGTGTTTAAAATTTCGTTTCAAGTAAGTAGCCTTGAGTGTGGTTCCTAAATAGATTTTAGCTTCAATTTTGAAACAGGTGTCTGTTGTACCCGAAACTTCAAAATTATAGCGGTTACAGCTGTCACCGTAACCCACATTTACATTGGTCCAGTTGCAACCGGATCCTGAACTTGCATTCGGAATACATGTTACGTGTATCGGCTTGTAGATTACCGTATCACAATTCGTACAGGTATTAATTATCTTGACTCTTACTACATACATTCCCGTATCTTGAAAGTAGTGTTTAAAATTTCGGTTTAAGTAAGTAGCCTTGAGTGTGGTTCCTAAATAGATTTTAGCTTCAATTTTGAAACAGGTGTCTGTTGTACCCGAAACTTCAAAATTATAGCGGTTACAGCTGTCACCGTAACCCACATTTACATTGGTCCAGTTGCATGCACTAGCTATGCTTGAAGCGAATAAGAACAAAAGAATTGAAATCTGTTTCATAAAGTCAAATGTACACTATTAATCAGGAAACTATTTTGTCATATTCTTATGTCCAAGTCAGCGGCTATTTATGCATAAGAACCCAAAGTTCTACTTCTTCCTGTGCTCGCCAATGCTGGTTTCTCTTGGTTTTGTCTGAGGATGCTGTCACCTTTTTTTTAAGGCATCTATCTAATATGTAGCGATTGCCAGATTCAAGTTCTGTGACTATAGGATGGTCTTTTGTTACACCCGTAAGTTGTGCTAGATTAGAAAAAAGAAGTACTATTCTTCCATCAGGAAGTAATCTTTCTTTTGCTTCCTTAAAAAAATCGGGGAATAATGTTTCAGGATAATAGATGGCTTCATCCAAACGATTTAAGGCACTAGATGTAGGTAACCAAGGCGGATTAAAAACGATGAGCTCTGTTGGTTTAATCCATTTGCCAAACAACGAATTATAATCTAACTCTATTTTCCGAGCCATTTTACTACCTGTCATCCATGATTCAAGTCCAATTATGGCATTGGGATTGGTATCCGTGCCAAATGATTTCTGAAAACCGTGTTTTACGAGCATCAAGGATAATATTCCGCTGCCTATTCCAATATCCATAGCCGTTTTTTTGGGTCCGTTATAGCGCTTTAGCCAATTGTCAAAAAGTACTAAGTGTTCGAAGCGCGTTGGGAAATACACACCGTAATAAGGATGTATCTTGTTGCGAAGCACTGGAATTACTATGCCGTTGGTGTACCATTGCCACGCACTGTTTAAACCTTGTATTTGAGGGAAGGTGAGTAAAAAATCGCCCGATGCTGGATATAGTTTTTCGAGCCAACCAATAGTAGGTCCTTTTTTCACTACGAGCTTCGACTGATTAACTTCAAGTAGCACATGATTAGAAAGTAGCTGATATTCAGCTCTATACGCTCGTTGTTCCGTAAAGCCTTGCCCAGGGTGTTTTTGGTGCAAAAAGTCTTGTAATTCGCTAAGAAGCGTCAAGCCATTGTTGTAAAATTCATCTATTCGAACATATTCACCTTTCACAAGTGCACGAATGGTGCTTTCAGTGTCCGAACTTCTTACATAGGATAGCGCTTTAGTTTCTGCGGATAGTTGACTCGGTTTAAGGGCAATTAGAGCAGGATTTTGCATCGTGGGAAGGTAGACTAATATTCCAAATCATTGAAGGAACATTACAATATGTCGTGTACCGTTTCACCACATCACGCACTCTTCTATATTTGCACCTATTCAATACATAACCAAACCATGAAAAAGATACTACTTGTACTCGCTGTATTTGCATTGGCATCGTTTACACTACTAAACACGGATGAGGAAAAGCCAAAAGCGTTTGACACCAGTTATATGGATCCATCAGTAAGTCCTTGCGACAATTTTTATCAATACGCAATAGGCGGATGGAGAGCAAATAATCCTATTCCGGAAACAGAGAGCAGATGGATGGCTTTTAATATTCTTAATGAAGAAAATCGCCAAAAACTCATGAAAATAGTAGATAAAGTTAGACTTAACACTGCTGCCGCTAAAGGTACGGAAGAACAAATGATTCGTGATTTTTATAATGCGGGTATGGATACTGAAGCGAGAGAAAAAGCGGGTATTTCTGAAATAAAACCGGTATTAAACCAAATCGAAAAAGCGAAAAATATCAAGGATATTCAACGGCTTTTTGGTGTTTTAGCACCACAAGGCATTGGCACACCTATAGGATTGTATGTGGGTGCAGACAGTAAAAACAGTAAGGTAAATATCGTATATGCAGGACAAGGTGGTTTAAATCTGCCAGACAGAGATTACTATTTACAAGACGATGAAAAATTCATTGATATACGTAAAGCATACGTAGCGCATATCAATAAAATGTACACGTTAGCCGGTTTCAAAGCAGGAGCAGGGGAGTCTATTTTAGCCCTCGAAACCAAGCTAGCAACAATTAGTTGGAGTAGGTTAGAAAGAAGAGATCCGGATAAGACGTATAACAAAAAGAGTTTTGCAACATGGAGTAAAGAACTTAGAGCTACGGATATGATAAACATTGCCAAAAACAGAGGTTTTGGTGCTTTTGATTCTATTGTTGTGAGCCATCCTTCCTATTTTACTGCGCTTGACGAGCTTATGGCAACTACCTCCGTGCAAGATTGGAAAAATTATTTGACATGGAACACGTTAACAGGTTACGCCAACCACCTTAATGCAGCATTAGAAACAGAAAACTTTGCTTTTTATAGCACCAAGTTACGCGGTACAAGTACTATGAAACCAAAGGATGAGCGAATTTTTGCTACTATGGACAATATCTTAGGCGAGCCACTGGGTAAACTTTTTGTAAAAGAATATTTCTCAGAAGACAGCAAAGCCTATATGGTAACTATGATCGAAAATCTTAGAGCGGCCTACATAGAGCGCGTTAAAGGACTTACCTGGATGAGCGATGTAACCAAGGAAAAAGCCATTAAAAAACTAAATGCTTTCACCTATAAAGTGGGCTATCCTGATGTGTGGGAAGATTATTCTAAACTTGAAATAGTATCTACAAGTCATTTTCAAAATATACTAAACTCACGTACCTGGGGATATGCTAAGATGCTGGATATGCTAGGTAAAGAAGTAGATAAAAATGAATGGCACATGTCTCCGCAAATGGTGAATGCCTATTATAGCTCAAGCAATAATGAAATCGTTTTTCCAGCGGGAATCTTACAACCGCCGTTCTTTCATAAGGATTTTGACCATGCGATAAACTACGGTGGAATTGGTGCTGTAATTGGTCACGAATTTTCACATGGCTTTGATGACCAAGGAAGTAAGTTTGATTGGAATGGCAACTTAAACTCATGGTGGACGGATGAAGATAGAACTAAATTTGATGCACTAGCACAAAAACTAGGTGAGCAATATGACAGTTACTCTCCAGTGGCGGGCATGAATGTAAATGGTAAAATGACCATGGGTGAAAATATAGCAGATCTGGGTGGCGTAACCTTGGCGTATGAAGCGCTGAAGAAACAATACAATGGCATCATGCCAGAAGATATAGATGGATTTACCTGGCAACAACGCTTTTTCTTAGGATGGGCCAATGTTTGGAAAGGAAATATTAAAGAGGAAGAATTGGTAAACCGTTTGAAGTCAGATGTGCATTCTCCAGGAGAGTTTAGGGTAATCGGGCCATTGGTTAATTTTGGTCCTTATTATGAAGCTTTTGGAACGTGCCCTTCAGGTGCTATGCACAAGCATGATTCTGCCCGAATTAAAATCTGGTAATTATAAAAATATCACTATTCAAAAAAAGCGACATTCAATTTAATGGATGTCGCTTTTTTTTGTGCTTTACACGCTTTTTTTACTTGCCAACCGCCTTATCAAATTCGGCTAATGGGTTGGGTTGTACGCCTTCTTTCATTCCTACTAATGTTAGGGTCACATTTATAAACTGCGCATGGGTTTCAAAATCGCTAATAATCTCTCTTACGTCTGGGTGTATACTAATTGATTTTGATCCATCTATTATTACGTTTGATCCCGGAGGAACCTTGTTTAGGGTATCCAGAATACTTGCTTTGTGTAAGAAAGTAACATCTTCAGCCAACTGAAAATGATAAATATTATCGGCTGTATTTTGGTCAATATTGACCAAATAGGGCTTGCGGTAGTTTATGTATAATATCTCGAGAATCGCCACGGTTAATCCAATGCTAACGCCCCAAAGTAAATCTTTAAAAACAATGAATAAAATGGTCACTAAAAAAGGTGCAAATTGATTTAAACCAGCGCTCCACATTGCCTTAAATGTACTGGGATGGGCAAGCTTAAAACCTACTATAAGTAAAATTGCAGCCAAACTAGCCCTGGGTACAAGGTTGAGTAATTGCGGTAAAAATGCAACAAAACCCAAAATAAAAAAACCGTGGATTATGGCCGACATTTTGGTTTTGCCACCACTTTGAATGTTGGTGGAACTGCGCACAATAACTTGTGTTATGGGCAATCCGCCTAATAAGCCACTTACCATATTCCCTATTCCTTGTGCTTTGAGTTCTCTATTGGCAGGTGTTACACGTTTTTGTGGATCCATTTTGTCCGTAGCTTCTGCGCTAAGCAGGGTTTCTATACTGGCAACCAGTGCGATTACCAGTGCCGTTTTCCAAACTAATGGATTAGAAATAGCAGAAAACCGTGGGAAGCTAAAAAACCCAAAAAAATCGTTTGCACTTGTGGCAACCGGCACGTTTACCAGATGTTCAGTTAGCATCTCATGGCTGCCTCCTTTATAAAAATAAACCAAACCAATGCCCGAAAGAATGGCAACCAGTGGTCCTTGAATGTAGGTGAATAGCTTAATGCGTTGCATAAAGCCTTGTTGCCATAGTATTAAAATGAGCAAGCCCAGAGCTCCTATACTAGCAGCGCCAAAATCAGGATTACCAAAGGCATTGATGATTTCGGTTAGGGTGTTTTCTCCATCTACCTGCCAAAAATCCATGTCACCTTCTAGGTCTTTATCGTAACCAAGCAAATGCGGAATCTCTTTTAGAAAAATAGTGATGCCAATTCCCGCCAACATTCCTTTAATGACAGAAGACGGAAAGTAGTAGCCTATGATTCCGCCGTTTAAAAAACCGAGCAAGATTTGTATGCCTCCCGCAAGCACAACGGCAAGTAAGAAAGTTTGAAAGGCTTCGGCAAAGAGCGCATCAGGGGCGAGACTTTGATCTACTTGTGCTTTAAATTCTTGAAGAGCTGTAGCGATAATTACCGCCAGACCAGCTGCGGGGCCACTCACTCCTAGTTGTGATCCGCTTAACGAACCCACTACAATGCCGCC
>CAMDBP010000041.1 GCA_945889315.1 Chitinophaga pinensis | reverse complement strand
ATTTACAGGTTTTTTTACCACATCATTAATTCAGAGTAGCAGTGCTACAACGGTGATGATTGTAAGTTTTGTAAATGCAGGCTTACTTAATTTGAGACAAGCTATTGGTGTTATAATGGGTGCTAATATTGGCACTACGATGACGGCTTGGTTACTTGTCGCTTTTGGATTTTCCAAGTTTAGTTTAGATGATTATGTGTTTCCTATTTTAGCCTTAGGTGTTCCTTTGCTATTTGTAAACAGAGGAAGCCTTAAGAATCTAGGAGAATTTTTAGTTGGTTTTTCGTTATTGTTTTTAGGTCTCAGCGGAATGAAGGATGCCGTAGAGGGCTTAAATCTTGCCGATAGTGAAGGATTTCGGAGTATGATTACTTTTTTAGCTGCACAAGGATTTTTCGGTATTATAGTTTTAGTTATGGTAGGTACTCTCGTAACTGTTGTAGTTCAAAGCAGCAGTGCAGCTATGGCATTAACTCTGTCTCTATGCGGAACGATGGGATTACCATTTGAAATGGCTGCAGCCATCGTTTTAGGTGAAAACATAGGTACTACAATCACGGCAAATCTTGCGGCACTCGTAGGCAATGTACATGCAAAACGTGCTGCCCGGTCGCACTTTATATTCAATATTTTTGGTGTCGTTTGGATGTTATTAATATTTCATTGGTTTACGAAAGGCATAGGTTTACTTATGGAAAATACGCGATGGGGGAGCCCGTTTGGCGGTGCAAACGATGAAGCAATACGCTATTCTTTGTCTGCATTTCACACTGTTTTTAACATTGTCAATACTTTAATTCTGGTATGGTTTGTTGAGCTCATCGAGAAAATAGTGATAAAAATTACCCCATCTAAAGGAGACGAAGATGAGGTGTTTAAATTGGAGTATATTGGTTCTGGTTTGGTAGGTACACCAGAGTTGTCTGTACTAGAGGCTAAAAAAGAACTAGTAAAATTTGGTCAAATTATATTGAGAATGCATCAACGCACGCAAAAGTTAATCAATACCACCGACAGAAAAGAGCAGAAGAGACTATTCGATAAAATTAAACATTACGAAGAGATTACGGATAGAATTAATAATGAAATTAATAGTTTCTTAGTGAAGGTAAGTGCCAAAGAAGTAAGTGAGAAGACTTCTGAGCAAATAAGAGGCTTGATAGGCGCATGCAACGAGCTAGAAAGTATTGGTGACCTATACTATAACATGGCCACACAGCTCGATAAAAAGTCGGATGATAAGGTATGGTTTGATCAAAAACAACGAGACAATCTTATGAGCTATTTTGATCAACTGAAAGCTGCACATGAAGAGATGATATTAAATCTCGAAAAAGGTCAAGTAAAAATGGACTTGAACAAAGCAATAGTCTTAGAACAAGAAATAGATGAGACTAGAGATAAATTGCGTAAAAAGCACCTTAAAAGCATTGAGAAACAAGAGTATAATTATAAGAGTGGCTTAATTTACAATAACTTATTTTCCAGCATCGAAAAAATTGGGGATTACGTACTGAGCGTTTCAGAGTATGTAAGCGGTCAAAACTTAAATTAACTTCCTAATTTCCGGTTTTCCCCAGGTACTTGATTATCTAGATAATCTTTTTTAATTTTTTAAAAGTTAAAAAAGACTAGAAATAAAAACTTTAATATCGCTTTTAAAGGATGTACTTTACTTGTTGATCCTACCTCTGTGAAGAATAGTGCACGTACAGATAATGCGACGGTTATAACTTGGAATAATCCAAGTTGTTTATATAATATAATTGTATTAGGATCAACCAATACCGCCTTATAATGCAATGTAAATAGCCTTTCAGTGTATCCCACAAACTATATTTTAACCAACGCAAATGGGTCTGTTTTGGCAAGTGGCTCGTTTCAAGATGAAATGGTTATACATAAATACCTTTATCCCAACGGACTTTATTTTGTAAAACTGAGTAGCAATGGACGTACACAAACCTTAAGATGGGCCAAGGTTGAGTAATCTGCAAGCCACGAAAGCTAAAATCGTTCAGCCATTTTGCTTCTGGATGCTATCAACATATTATTAATTGGCGTTATGTTTTGTATAAAACCCGAGTTAAGTGAAAAAAAATATGTTGTTTTGTTCCCATGATCATTAGAAGCAAAGCTCCATTAAGGCTTGGATTAGCGGGTGGCGGTACGGATGTCAGTCCCTATGCCGACTTGCATGGTGGCTCTATATTGAACGCAACCATTAATATGTTTGCTCATACCACCATTGTTCCCACCTCAAATGGTAAAATATACTTAGAATCTCAGGATTTAGGAATAAGTGAAACGTTAGATTCGACGTCCTATTTAGAGCCTAAAGGTCATTTAGCTTTAGTAAAAGGAGTTTATAATAGAATTGTAAAAACGTATGTAAAAGAGCCTCTTTCTTTTGAAATATACACGCGAGTAGATGCACCCCCCGGATCTGGATTAGGTACAAGTAGCACCTTGGTAGTGAGTATCTTAGGAGCTTTTTCAGAATGGTTAAATATACCTTTAGGAGAGTATGATATAGCGCACTTGGCATATGAAATAGAACGTATAGATCTAGGTTTGGCAGGTGGTCGTCAAGATCAGTACGCAGCAACGTTTGGCGGATTTAATTTTATGGAGTTTTCGAAAGATGATAAGGTAATTGTAAATCCGCTTCGTGTTAAGCAAAAGTATGCCGCCGAAATAGAGCATAACTTGGTCTTATTTTATATGGGAACCAGCAGAGAATCGGCTGGTATTATTGAGAAACAATCAGCCAATGTTACGAATAGTAATGCAGACGCCATTGATGCTACTCACCAGCTCAAAGCACAAAGTGTAAAGATGAAAGAGGCAATTCTTATGGGAGAAATAGATCAACTTGGTAAAATAATGCACGATGGATGGCAATTCAAAAAAATGATGGCAAAAGGGATTAGTAATTCTGAAATAGATGCCATTTATGAAACAGCTATGCAAAACGGTGCTACCGGAGGAAAAATAAGCGGAGCTGGTGGCGGCGGATATTTCTTTTTCTATTGCCCTTTGGTTTCAAGAACCCGTTTAATTGAGAGTCTTATACCATTTGGGATAACAGCTCAAAATTATCACTTCACGAAAGAAGGACTATACACGTATACGGTTAACAGATGAGTATGGATGTTATAATACTCGCCGGTGGATTAGGAACACGACTAGCATCTGTGGTAAGTGACGTGCCTAAACCAATGGCGCCTGTTGCAGGTAAACCATTTTTAGATCATCTATTGTGCAAGTTGCCATTGAATAATGTGAACCAAATCATACTTGCTGTAGGCTACAAATACGAGAAAATCGAAGAATATTATGGCCATCACTATCAGAACGTTCCTATTATTTATTCTATAGAAAAAGAACCTCTAGGTACCGGAGGAGGCATAGCCTTAGCCCTTGAAAAAATGACGGCTGAGCATGGTGTAATTTTAAATGGAGATACTTATTTTGATATAAATTATGAAGAACTACTAGAGGTGCATCGTGATTCAAATTGCCCGATAACCTTGGCTCTTAAACAAATTGAGTTTCCAGATAGATACGGAACAGTATTACTTGATAACTTAAAAATTGTTCGTTTTCAAGAAAAAGTATTGGGTATAAAAACAGGACTTATAAATGGCGGTGTTTATGCTATTAGTGCCAGTATTAGAGATCTTTTACCCGATGCAACAACGTTCTCCTTCGAAAAAGAAGTATTGGAAATGAATGTAGAAAAAGGATTTCTAGCTGGATATATCTCTAAAGGATTATTTATTGACATAGGCGTACCTGTAGATTATGAGCGAGCACAAATCATTTTTGCCTGAAAATTTAACAGGTTTCACCATTTTTTTGGATAGAGATGGTGTGATTAATCAACCTATAGTGGAGGATTATGCCAAACAGCCAGCTGATTTTATTCTTGTGGATGGCGTTCTAGAGGCATTGGGCATATTACAACGGATGGCGAAACATGTTGTTATGGTTACCAATCAGCAGGGCGTACATCGTAGGTTGATGAGCGAAAAAGATTTAGAAAACATACATCTTAAATTATACAATAGTCTCAAAGACAAAGGTGTATCTTATTTTGATGCTTCATTTTATGCTCCGTATTTAAAAGGAGAAAGTCATGAATGGCGTAAGCCCAAAAATGGTATGCTCCTGAAAGCAAAGTCGTATTTTCCAGATATTGATTGGAATAAAGCCATTATGGTAGGAGATTCGCCTGGAGATATGCTATTGGCAGATACGCTAGGAATTACCAAGGTTAAAATAGCAAATCCTCAGTTTTCTTTTAACAATCAGGATTTTACTTATAGTGATTTTCCTGCTTTTGTAGCAGCCATGTCAAAATAAGGTTTTTAGGAAACTATTCATAAGTATTAATCGTTTTCGAATGGTAAGTACTATATTTTTGTAAGACCTTACAACCATTGAGAGTAGTTCAAAAAATAATACTGTTAGCTACACTGCTTATTTTAACGAATAGTGCTTATTCGACGCATCTTGTGGGTGGCTATATGAATTATGAATTCGCCTATATTAATTCTGCTGGGAATTTTGTATATAAGGTTACCTTTAATGTGTATAGGGATTGTTTTGGGGGTGTTAATATTCCACTAGATGATGAAATAACACTAGGCGTCTATACTTCCGATGGTAATATCTACAATCGCGTGAAAATTAAACTAGTTGTTAAGAAGAATGTAGATCCACCGGGTTCTATTGATTGTGATATTTTTAAGAAAAATGTTTGTATTGAAAATGGTTTTTACGAAGGACTTATAGAGGTCGCACCCAATACGAATGGCTATCAAATTACGTATTCGCGGTGTTGTCGTAATTATCAAGATAACCTAACCGATGGCGGAGGTTCTCCAGATCAAGGACAAACCTATTATTGTAGAATACCAGATACCAGTCTTAAAAATAATTCACCTACGTTCTATGGAGTTCCAAGTCCATACATGTGCAATAACGACACCACTTCATTTCTGTTTGATGCTATAGATATTGATGGCGATAGTCTAGTTTATCGATTTATGCGTCCCTATCAAGGAGGTTCATTGGGTGCCGTAAGTCCAGATCCACCCAACACTATTAGATTAGATCAGGTGGTTTATAAACCAGGCTATAATTTCCTTAATCCGTTTGGGGCTGCTGGATTTATAGATATTGACCCTCGCACCGCACATACTCACTTTTATAGTCCTCAATCAGGTCGATTTGTGGTTGGGGTGGAGGTACTCGAATATCGAAATGGTGTGCTCTTGGGCAATATCCGAATGGATCTTCAAATTTTGGTCTTGGATTGTACTCCCAATAATGCACCTGATATTGGTTCGGATAAGGGAAGCCGATTTACGATAGAAGCAGGAGATGAATTATGTTTTAATGTTAGCGCAACTGATCCTGACGGTGATCTTGTCAAACTTGAAGGACGTGGAGGAATACTTGGAAGTCCTGGTTCTGGCCCAACTATATCAGGTACCAAAGCTACATTTAGGGATACATCAGGTATTCCAACTGCTGCGAGTGAGTTTTGTTGGACACCTGATTGTGATATGGCACGAAGCATACCTTATTTTGTCTATTTTACGGCTGAGGATGACGGTTGCCCGCCCAAATTTAATAACCTAGACGTTGAAATATATGTGACTCCCTTTGTCGGGGCAAAAAAATTGGTTGGCCCAATAGATGCTTGTAGGTATAATCAGTTTGACTATACCGTTACGGATGGCAAAGCAAAGTCTTCTTTCGAATGGGAGGTTACTGGTGGAGACATCATTGGAGTATCTAATAAAGCTAAGGTTTCTATTGATTGGAGCAGCCCAACTGCAGGAAGTATCCGTGTACGAGAAGTAAGCGAAAATGGTTGTTTAGGCGAGTGGATAAGTCTAAATATTACCATAAGACCAAGTCCTCCGCTGCCTATTATCCTTGGGAAAGATACCGTTTGTGCAGATGAGCCTAATTTGATTTATACCGTTAATTTTACTGCTACGAACACCTATTTGTGGCAGGTTAGCAACATACCGTTATACTTTACCACTAGAAATACTATTGAATTAGGACAATATGGTAAGCCTCGTTTTACCTTAAAAGTTTCTGAAACAAATGTATATGGATGTACGAGCGATACGGCTAAACTCACCGTTTTTGTAAGTGAACCAAAACCTACTATTATTGGTCCGAACAGTGTTTGTCCTAATGCTAGTGATGTAGAATATAAAATAGACAATCCTCAAAAAGGATCGACCTATACATGGTCTATACTTGGAGGTATACAAGTTTCAGGAGGAAGTACACCAGGGATTAACGTTAATTGGGGAAATGAAGGAACAGGAGAGGTGCGCGTAACAGAAACCAATAAATTTGGGTGTATTAGTACATCACAAATATACTTGGTTAACAAGACCTATACCCTTACATCAGAGCCAATTATAGGGCCTACCAGTGTATGTGAGTTTGTAACTAATATTACATATACTACCTTAAAAGTGAATGGGGTTGTGTATGATTGGAGTGTAACCAGAGGATTGCAAGTATCAGGAGACAGTAGTTTTCAGATAGGTGTAAATTGGGGTGCTGCTGGAGCTGGTTCTATACGCATGGTTCAAAAAGCGTATGATAAGGTAAATAACAAAGTATGCTTAAGTACTCCTGTAATCCTAAACGTAACCATAAATCCAATTCCAAAGAAGGTGCCCATTGTTGGACAAATGGAAGTTTGTCAGCAAGCAGATACTGTAATATACGTTTTAGCGGGTTTTGCTGGCAGTACGTATGAATGGAGTGTAAATGGTAATTCTTCCAATATTCTAGGACAAGGAACCAATCAGATTGCTGTTTTTTGGAATAATGCTGGCACTTATCTGCTTGCGGTAAAAGAAACCACGGCAACGGGTTGCATTGGCCTGATAATAGACACCACTGTTTTGGTCAATCCTAAGCCGTTTACAACGGCCATTACAGGACCATCTGTGATCTGCGTAGAAGATCTTTTAGGTAAGAATTATGCTGTAACCGGATTGCCCGCATCTACGTATACATGGACGGTAAAAGGTGCTGCTGGGTTTACAGGCGATGGAACACCGACTATTATAGTTGATTGGAAAGAAAGTCTTTTAGCAACCTACCTTTCTGTAATTGAAACTTCTGATAAAGGATGTGAGGGTGAGGTTCAAACCTTAAATATAAAAGTAGATGCGTTAGGTATTGATTTACGCTACGTAAGCGTCGGTACGCCAGATGATCGTATGATTATTGATTGGAAATTGATAAATAAATCTCAAGCGTCATCATTTGATATCCAAAAAAAGATAGCTTTATCTGGCAACCTATGGCAAACGGTAGCCACTGTTTCTGGTAATGTTTTTAATTATCTTGAGACCAACATCAATACAGATAATGAGGCTTACGATTATAGAATATCGGCCAAAAATCAGTGTGGCACTCTAATTACTTCGGAAACGCATACGAGCATTTTAATTCAAGGGATTCAAAATGTAGATTTTTCAACTTCATTAGATTTTAGTGCTTACGTTGGATGGGTGATGGGAGTTTCGGAGTATAATGCATATACCTCGTCTAATTCTAATGCGTACACACTTTTGGAGTCGAACGTAAATCCAGGTAAATCGATACAATCTGTGCAGCAACCAAGCGAGTATAGGAAGTGTTATAGAATAAGAGCGTATGAAAAAGAAGGCGAAAAGTCGGAGTCTTGGAGTAATGAGATTTGTTTCTTTTTCTCACCGGAAGTATTTGTGCCTAATGCTTTTACCGCTAATAATGATGGGCTTAATGATGGTTTTGGGGTGGTAGGAATCGCTATTAATGAGTTCGCGATTAAGATTTACAACCGTTGGGGAGAACAATTGTACGAATCATCTAATATTGACGAAAAATGGATGCCAACCTATAGAAATGAGGATGTCCCAATGGGAACCTATATCTATGTGATACAATACACTAACTTCGAAAATAAAGTGTTCCAAAAGACAGGAACCATCAACCTACTACGGTAATTATTTATTTACAACTCCGATGAGATTAATAATTTTCTTAGTCTCAAAAAAAGCTTCGTCGTATAAGGTATTTAGTTCCGTTTCGTACCAACGTAACGAGCGGTAACTTGCAAGTAACTCTGCTTTTTCTAAGGCTAGATCGCCCCCCTTTAGGAATATATGACTTCCTCCTTTTTGCATTGCTTTTTTAGTAAGGCTAACCAGCTTGGCTGCGGGTGCGACCGCTCTAGAAACGATGGTATTGAATGGGTCTGTTATATTTTCAAAACGATCATTTAGAACCGTCACGTTCTTCAATTCTAGTGCGTCTACAACTGCTTGAACTACTGTTGTCTTTTTCTTGATACTGTCTACTAAGGAAAATGACACATTGGGGTAATATATAGCCAAGGGTATTCCCGGGAATCCTCCTCCTGTGCCAATATCAAGAACCTTTTCGCCATCGTCAAATTCATAAAGTTTGACGATAGATAATGAATGAAGCACGTGATTGCAGTAAAACTGATCCATGTCCTTACGGCTAATTACATTTATTTTACTGTTCCATTCTTCATACAACGGTTTTAACTGCTCGTACTTATGAAGTTGATCAGCGGTTAGATCTGGAAAGTACTTATGAATTAACTCCATTTAGGTTGTCGCGTAAAAGGTTTTATGATTGCGAAGAATAAGAGAAATACTGTGTAAAGAATATCGTAGTAGGGAAGGATCCAACGAATACTGTCTGCTTTTAATGCTTTGGTTGGAGTTAGCATAACTGCCCATTGGATAATCCATTTTAGCAAAAGAATTCCTACAGGAATATACCAAACACGTGGAGCAAGAATTAATCCGGCCAATGCACCACTATAGACCCCAATTTGGGCAAAGCTATATAATCCTAGAAGCTGCACAAACGAACGTTTGTACTCTCTATTGGTACTAAAATGACGTTTCTTTTGTGTGAGCCAAGAACGAAAATTTAACGGCGCTTTGGAGTACATAAAAGACTCTTGATCAAGGCAAATTGCTAGATTAGTTAGAGTTACATTTTCTTGTACAAATAAATCGTCATCTCCAGATAATATGTGTTGATGACTGGCAAAACCTTTGTTTTTAAAAAACAAGGTTTTGGTATAAGCTAAATTACGACCAACGCCCATATATGCAAATCCTCTATTCGCATAGGTAATAAATTGTAATGCAGTATGAAATGTTTCGTACTTGATTACAGAACCTAAAAGGCTTTTTGGTACCTCAAGCGGTGCAATGCCAAGAACAATATCTTTCTCTTGAAATGACATACTCATTTTAGAAATCCAATTCTTGGAAGTTGGCCAACAGTCTGCATCTGTAAGTAGTAAATGTTCGTATTGAGCGGCTTTTATGCCCATGGTTAAGGCAAATTTTTTGCCTTTTTTAAACCGTTCGTCTAGTTCTAATGTAACAATTTTGAGATTAGAATATTTCTCATCCAGCTCTTTTAAGTAGGCTTTTGTGCCATCATGACTTCCATCATTAATAACCACTACTTCATACTCCGGATAATCTTGCTCAAGTAATAACTCCAGGTTACGTTCTAAATTCTTTTTTTCATTTCGAGCTGCAACGATGACAGAAATAGGATTAGAATTGGCAACAAGTTTGAGATCTGTTTTTAGTTGTGTAAAAAAATAGAAATAATAGAAAAAAAGGACGAAGAGACATAAAATGCTAAAGCAAAGCGTAATGAAGGGAATACTTTCTATGTTAAACATTCAAAAAAATATAGTTTTGGTTAGTTACTAATTCTAAAACCCAATATTGGAAGAACATCCGGTTTTGATTTGTCTTCAAAGGTAATACTAGTTATGTCGTCTATTGTTAAACTTTTTATAGATTTGGCTGTACGTTTATCTGGAGCCAATTCACTCATTCTAAGATGTTGGTTGCGAATAGCAGCTTCAACAATTTTCCGTATACTACGCCCATTTCCAAAGTATTGATCCTTAGATTCATACATTCGGTTAATTAGGGAAGCCAGACTTTTATTGACGGTGCTAGATATCGTAAATCCAGCGTCACTTAATTGATTGAGGGCTATGTCCAAGAGTAGCTCACCATCAAAGTCTTCAAACTCAAATATCTTGTCAAATCGAGATTTTAAACCAGGATTAGATTCTATAAAGCGGGTCATGTTATCTGTATAACCCGCGGCTATTACGATAAATTTACCCCTGAAATCTTCCATACGTTTGAGTATAATCTCAATAGCTTCTTTGCCATAATCTGAATTACCACCTTCAGTTAGCGAATATGCTTCATCTATGAAAAGAACGCCCCCCATGGCTTTATCTATAATATCGCCTGTTTTGATAGCTGTCTGACCGATGTAGCCACCTATCAAGGATTGTCTATCGCATTCTACTAGATTACCTTTTTCTAGTATACCGAGTGCTTTGTAAATTTGAGCTAGGATACGAGCTACTGTCGTTTTTCCTGTACCTGGATTGCCGGTAAATACAGAATGTAAACTGAAATTATTTTGTACATCCTGGCCTGTTTCCTTATAGTATCTCACTAATTTAACCAAGCTATTGATTTCTTTCTTCACGGAAGATATCCCAATCAGACCGTCTAGTTTTTTCAAAGAAACAGCAAGGAGCTCTTCATCAATTGGAATGTCTGGAATAATCGATTTAGGGCTCAAACTTAGTTTTTCAATATCTTCTAGCTGAACAGTAGATAAATCTTCAATAGATAAATTAGCAGGGTGATCTGTACCCATTACACGAATACCTAAATTTAACTTTGATTCTTCAATGAGCGAGACCATAAGTCGCGCATTACCGAAAAATTGATCTCGGGTACGATAGGCTTCTACGGTTTTTTTATAAAATAACTCTTTGGCTTCATTGGAGAAAACGATTCCCTTTTTGGCAGAATGTGTTTCTGCAATTTCCATGAGTTCTTGAGGAGCATAATCAGGAAAATCATAAATCATTCTGAACCTAGATTTTAAACCAGGATTAGATTCTAAGAACGTATCCATTTCATCCGGATAGCCTGCTGCGATTATGGCAATATCCTTTCCGTCAGATAATTCTTTGAGCAATATCTCGATGGCTTCTTTTCCAAAATCTTTGCTGTCATCATCTTTTCTAGCCAATGAATATGCTTCGTCAATAAATAAAATGCCACCTTCCGCTTTTTTAATTGCGGCTTTGGTCTTAGGTGCTGTTTGACCAATAAACTCAGCCACGAGGTCTCCTCTATCTACTTCATGAACGTGCCCTTTACTGAGTAAGCCTAGCTGCTTATAAATTTTACCTAATTTCCGAGCTATAGTTGTTTTGCCTGTGCCAGGATTGCCCTTAAAAACACAGTTCAAATTAATTATATCGTCTTCTGCTAGTCCTTTGTCTTGGCGAAGAGAGATGAACTCTAAGTAGTTTGCGTATTCTTTTATTCTATCTTTTACGCTATCCAATCCAATAAGATCGTCTAATTCACTTAAGGTATTTTCGATCGTCGTTTTTGAATTTTCGATGAGTTTAGGTCCTGTTATTTTTTTAGCTATGCTCTCTTCTTCCACTACATATTCTACAAAATCTTGTCCTATTTGAAAAGACTTTCGCTGAATTAGAGTGTCCATAAACATAATGTCTAGGTAGTATTTGCCTGTTAGCCAACAACCTGGTTTATCTGCGCCCCATCCAACTGTCATAATAAATTCATCGTCTTGTTCATAAACGAACATGAGTTTGGTCATGGTTCCCTTAAGCAAGTTGGTTTCGGTAAAAAAATTAAAGATCATCTCACAACTCCAAAAATTTACATTCTTGGTATTATTAACCATCGTTATTTCAGCGTATATGTAGCGAGATTCTTGCTCACTAAATTGTTCAAAGTAGCTTCTATTGGGTTGTTTTACGTTATCAAATGGTCCTTCGTAGAAGTGAATTGATTTGAGATCGAAATACGGATTAAATTTAGGTGAAACTTCGCCAATATCTTGAATATAGAAGTTTTTTTCGGCAACAACATCTCCATCTATTTCGGCTGACCATGTATACGTTCCGGCTTCCCAATATGTTCCTGTATTAAATGTTCCCCAGCCTTCTCGGATAAATATGAGGTTGCTATTTTGAGAGATAGTTCTATCACAAACCAATCTGCATATTTCAACTTTGCTAGCATTTCGGCAGATTAGACTAAGGTTGATGTCCCAATCTTTTTTTTTGAAATTTAAATTAAAAAACGAAAATTCAGTATATACATAGGTACTATCATTTTTATCAAAAACAGAGCGATACTTTTTCTTGTTGTCCGCTAGCCATTCTGTAGAGCTATACACCTTCATATTTCGAAAGATGTAATCGTTATTTTGTTTAGCTGCCATTAGGTTTCAAGGTTAAATATAAATTTTCAAAAAGTACTTAAACCTTAGAAAAAATGACATCTTTTTAATGGATTTAATAAAGCTAAAAAATTATCAAAAAAAGATTTCTCAATATAAATATATGGTTATTTTTGCACTCCTTTAAAAGGGTGGGTTGGGTGAGTGGCTTAAACCAGTAGTTTGCTAAACTGCCGTACCTCTCAAGGGTACCCCGGGTTCGAATCCCGGACCCACCGCATAGAAAAGGTAGACAGTATGTTCTTTGAATACCAATTATTAATGGTTCCATAGCTCAACCGGATAGAGCAACGGTTTTCTAAACCGTAGGTTCCAGGTTCGAGTCCTGGTGGGACCACATCACTTTTTAAGGTTTTAACTTTAAAAAGTGTTTGGGTTGCCTAATCCCATTTCATAGGCAATTCATTATACACCTCGGGGTGTAGCGTAGCCCGGTATCGCGCCTGCTTTGGGAGCAGGAGGTCGTAGGTTCGAATCCTGCCACCCCGACTGTTAAGAAAAAGGTCTAGCATTAGCTAGGCCTTTTTTTTTGCCCTATTTGTAAATTTCGTCATATAAATTTACGAGTTGAAAGAGGTTTTCGTGCACTGCAGTGGTTAGACATAATCTCGTGCTGGAATTTTAAGGTATAACAGTAGCAATATTTTAGTGAAGGGAAAATTCAGGAATCGTGTTGGGATATATAGGCTAAATGACAATGATAAGCCAACATTAGTGCACCATTACTCTGCAACAACTAATCGCTCACAACAAATGGCTGTTGCCATTGCCGCATTTAAACTTTCTGTATGACCATTTCCGGGTATAGTTATAGCTGTATGTGCAATTGCTTTTAAGGTTGAGGCCTCGATACCATTGGCTTCATTACCAATAAGTAAAACCCCATGAGTTGGTCTATCCATGGTTCTGATACTTTTTCCGTTCAGCAAGGTTGCAAATACCTCTTTCCCTTCTAAAAGTTGGCTAAGATCGCCTTCTATTACGTTAACGCGCAAAAACGAGCCCATGGTACTTTGAATTACTTTGCTGTTGTAAAAGTCAACTGTGTTTTGACTGCAGTATATAGTATTTATGCCGTACCAATCTGCAATTCGAATAATTGTACCTAAATTCCCAGGATCATTTATACCATCTAAGGCTATTTGCCAGGGAGAGGTAGGTGCTTGATTGTCATGGAACTTGGCAATTGCAAGTATTTCTTGGGGATTGGTAAGGTGTGATGTGGCAGCAAATTCTTCACTGCTTATTAAGTCAAATGTGAAGTCAATTTGGTCTCCATAACGTTCTAAAAAAGCTGGAGTGCATAGTATTGTCTCCACAGGCCAACTGCTATGGGTTAATTCGTTAACAGATTTTAACCCTTCTACAACAAATAGACCATACTTTTGTCGAAATTTTTTGCTTCTTAGTTGCTGGTACAGTTTTAATTTAGCTTTGCTTGGCAATTTGATCCTTAATTTGAATACAAAACTAAAATATTGTCTCATACTTTTGACAGTGCTCAGCGTTACGGCGTGTAATATTACACGTGTGGTGCCTGAGGGGGAGTATTTATTGGTTAAAAATAAGATAGAAAGAATAGATGATCAAGGAGTTAACCTAACGGATGAACGGTCAAGTCTTAAACAAAAACCCAATAGAAAATTACTTGGATTTGTGAAGTTTCACCTTTGGGCTTATCAGTACGGCAACAAAGGTTTAGGTATTCGTAAGAAGCAACCATGGCTACGTAAACTTGCTGAAAATGTGGGAGAAGCACCGGTTCTTATTGACACTAACAAAATGGATATCTCTTCCATTCGACTTTCTGATTACTATCTGAGCAAGGGATTTTTGAATAATACCGTACACTATCACATAACGCCTCGAAAAATTTTTAAAAAGCGGGCGGTGGTTACGTATAACGTTGATTTAAATGACTATTCTATAATTAACAGCTTATCGTATAATTCTGCGTTTAAAGAGATATCAGATTTGCTGAAGCTAACAACAGGTAGTCAAAAAATAAAAAAAGATCAACGGATCGATTTTGATAAAATCGAAGATGAAAGAAGTCGTATTACAGAGCTTCTTAGAGATAATGGTTATTTTTACTTCAATAATTCCTTTATTGATTTTCAAATTGATACCAATCAAGCAAAACTAAGTGCTGATGTGGTAGTTAATATTAGAAGTAATAAAAATCTAAATCCGCACTATCAGCAAACTATAAATAGCGTAACTGTTTTAATAGGAGACTCGATATTTACAGATACACTTGTTTACGATAGATTGCAGTTCCTTGAAGGAATTTACAAGATAAAGCCTAGTGTTTTGGCTAAGAATATCATTTTCAGGCCTGCAGATTTATATAGTGCGGATTTAGTTCAAAAAACATACTCTAACTTATTGTCAATGGGACTTTTTAATTTTGTTACCATACGATTTAGTCCTTCAGCAGCAGATAGTTTAAGTAAACTTGATGTTGAAATTAGTCTTAGAACTATTAAAAAGCATGATTTTGTAATTGAGCCACAAGCAATCTATACACAGCAGAATCTGGGCTTAGAAACGAATAATAACAGCGTAGGTCTTGCTAATAATCTATCCCTTATTAATCGGAATGTTTTTGGTGGAGCAGAATCCTTTAATCTTACATCGTATACTGCACTAGAGACTCAAATTAAAAAAGACAATCAAGAATCATTCAATAGTTTTAGACAAAGTTTAAATGCAGAGTTTGTAATTCCTTCTTTGATATACTTTGAACGTAAAAAATTTAGCCAAGTCTTGATTAAAAAAAGCACAAAGATCAATACCTCCATTATTTTTGATCAGAATAAGAACTTTACGCGAAAAGTATTCCCACTAACGTTTACCTTTGCATTTACAAAAGGACGTACTTCTTATGGAATAACTCCTTTTAGGTTAAGCATTAATCAAGCTCAAGTGGATCCTGGGTTTTTAAGCTCTTTAGATCCGAGTAACCGTTTTTATACAGAACAACTCCTAACTAATAATATAGTAGCCGGTCCGCTCACATCTTTGTATTGGAGCAATAGAGATAAGAATCCTAACTACTTTTTGCAAATTAGGTCTAATCCAGTGGAGCTTTCAGGAAACCTAGCTTCTTTGTACTTTAACCAGATAAAAGGAGACTATAGCGCCAATAAGGAAATATTTAATGTTAAATATGCTCAATACGCACGATCTGATTTTAATATAATATTAACCAACATCGTCAATGAGAATAATTCGCTTGCGTACAGAGGTTATATAGGTGCAGGACTGCCATACGGGAATACACTTTTTTTACCTTTTGAACGCCGTTTTTTTGTAGGTGGAGGCAACAGTTTGAGAGCTTGGAGAGCTAGAACAATCGGTCCGGGTAGTTACAGCGATTCGAGCAACGATATAACCATTGAGAAAACCGGTGAATTTGCGTTACAAGGTAGCGTTGAATATCGATTTGATATCGTTGACAAATTCTTGGATGGGGCTTTATTTGTAGATGCGGGTAATATTTGGAATTTCAGAGAAGATTCAAGTTTTCCCAATGCAGATTTGAAGTTAAATCGATTTTACAAAGAAATTGCGATGAATACAGGCTTTGGCTTGCGGTTCGATTTCACGTATATTATTTTTAGAACAGACTGGGGCATTGCGCTACATGATCCATCAAAATCAGAAGGGAATAGATGGGTAATTCAAGATTTTTTCTCACCTAGATGGATCAATACTAATACCGCAATTAATTTCGGTATTGGTTTTCCGTTCTAGCTTTTATCCAATTAGTATTTTAATCTTGCACCCGTTAAAAAAATATATTTCGTAGAAAACCTTATTTCGAACTAATTAGGTACAGTTTCAATAAGGTTGTTGTTATTTATGAGCAGCATGCTGAGCGTTTTGCGTAGAGGATAAACAATTATAAAAATGGAATGTTGTCTATAGCTCAGGCTAAATAATTGAACGAATACGAGTTTGCTTAAAAAAGAAATCAGAATAGAAGAATGGAATTAACATCAAAAGGCTACACTCTTGGAGGCTTAGATCTATTAGGCGTGGCAAAAGAATTTGGGAGTCCACTTTATGTGTATGACGCAAATCAAATAGTAGCGAATTATCATCAACTTAAAAATGCCTTCTCAGGTGTGGACGTGCATTTAAAGTACGCCTGTAAGGCACTTACCAATATAAGTATACTTAAGCTTCTTAAAAAAGAAGGGGCAGGCCTTGACACCGTTTCTTTGGAAGAAGCAAGAACTGGAATTAAAGCAGGTTATGAACCGAGTGAGATTTTATTTACTCCCAACTGCATATGTTTTGACGAAATTAGGCAAGCAGTAGAATTAGGACTTATTATCAATATAGATGAGTTGAGTACACTAGAACGTTTTGGAAGCGAGTATGGAGGTAAAGTGCCTTGTTGTATTCGACTTAATCCACACATTATGGCTGGTGGTAACAGTCACATATCTGTAGGGCATATTGATTCTAAGTTTGGTATAAGTATATATCAAGTTCCTCATATTAAACGTATCGTAGAAAATTACGGAATCAAAGTGAATGGTTTACACATGCACACTGGCAGTGATATTCTAGATGCAGACGTCTTTTTACGCGGAGCCAAATTACTTTATGAAGCTGCAAATTCATTTCCGGAGCTTGAATTTATGGATTTTGGAAGCGGTTTTAAGGTGAAATATCGTGAAGGTGATGTAACCGCCGATGTTGAAAAAATAGGAGCAGAGATTGTAGCTAGTTTTAAAGAGTTTTGCAAGAGTTACGGTAGAGATCTGCAACTTTGGTTTGAACCCGGAAAGTTTTTAGTAAGTAATGCAGGCTTTTTATTGGTTGATGTCAATGTGGTAAAACAAACTACTTCTACTGTATTTGCAGGTGTAAATTCAGGTCAAAATCACTTACTTCGGCCTATGATGTATGGTGCATACCATCATATTGATAATTTATCCAATCCAACAGGTACAGATCGCATATATTCTATCGTTGGTTATATCTGCGAGTCGGATACATTTGGCTTTGACAGACGTTTAAATGAGGTTCGTGTTGGGGATATATTGGCCATTCACAATGCGGGAGCTTATGGATTTAGTATGAGTAGTAACTATAACTCAAGACCACGACCTGCCGAAGTTATGATCTATAAGAAAAAAGCACATTTAATCCGTAAACGCGAAGACTTGGACTACATTCTCCAAAATCAGCTCGAATTAGATATGTAGTAAGCGAAGAGAACTTCATCTTTGAAGTTCTCTTGACTTATTTTTTGGCTTATTTTTTGGCTTTGTTATCAAATTGACTAAAGTCTATTTTACGCATAAACTTTTTTTCTAGGGGAGTCCATGTAGATTTATCTCTCCATCTACCGCGCCCGTATGCAAATCTTGCTTTTTCCCAGGTTCCATATTTAGTATGTAAATCCTTTAGATAATAAATGGCGACTTTAAGGTAGTTTCGACGTGTTTTTCCACCTGTGAGCCCCAGTTTTTTGTAGTAAGACCAATACGTGACATCTATAACTTGCAAGTCTCCATGGTCACTTCCGCCATTGGTGTTCTGAATATATCTCCAGCCACTTTCGTTTTGACCGATTTGTTTCACAAGTTCAAATGGCACACCTACTTCTTGACATATAGAATCGGCGACATCAAAAACGGATTTGGTGTTAACCTCCTTCTTGGCTAATTCTGCTATTAATCTCCTTTTCTCGTTTTGTCTGTTCACAAAACCGGTTGCGGCCAGAATAACTAGGAATAACGTAACCAAGATAATGTATTTCCTTAAATGTTTCATAAAGATATTTTTTTTTCTTAGAATCGGTGTTGTTAAGTGAATCCTAACGCAGTCTGAAAATACCGATTTTGTATTTTATGTTACATCAAAAATAGCGTTACAGGTAAGACCGTAATTTGAGTTCTTAACAGCTTCCTTGATTGGTTGACTTTTAATATCCTTAAGGCTTAGTAATGAATGTTTTGTGCCATTTTAAGTGTAGTTTTTAGTGCTCACCTGTATCGCCAACATCTAATTCCTTCAAGCAGATTTGTCTATTCAAAAAAAGGACGAGTAAGATTATCTACTCGTCC
>CAMDBP010000040.1 GCA_945889315.1 Chitinophaga pinensis | reverse complement strand
ATTTTACCTTATTTGATCACCAAATAGGTAGAGTCCACCCATGGATCTCCATTTGGATAAATAGTGTGCGATTTCAAATTATGTAAATCTGTTCCTCTATAGCCCATAGCAATAGAATCGTACTTGTCTGCGATAGAATAATTTAAACCATAACTCAGCGATGTTTTATTATTCATAATAGGCATTCGGTATTCTCCTACAAAACCATTGAATCTTGAAGTTATAGTATCAAATATGGGGTGTTTTTGGGTAGTAGAGTATATGGCTATAAAAACCGTATCTAAAGGTAACCTAGCACTTAGATCTGCAAATAATCGAACGCTGGCCTGAGTGGTGTAATAAAAGGTGTCCATTACATTCTCATTTCTGGGTAATTTAAACGTACTGAAGGCATTTGAACGAAGCTCTAATGTACTTGTTAGACGTAGTGATTGATTGTGATAGGGGTACTGTAACTCAAAACTCCCATCTTTCTGTATAGTAGCAGAGCCCAATATTTCCCTGTGACTTACGGTATTCCAATCTGTCCAAGCAATGGTTAAACTTATCTGCTCTCCTATATTATAAGGTTTACCTGTAGTTCCGTGAATCAAATGTCCTTTAACCACAAATGGACCGTTATTTTGAGGTTTTGGTACACTAGTATTAAGATTAATACAGCTTACTATAAAAATGCTCAAAATGAACATAATTACCTTATGAGGTCTACTATAAAAATAGGTGTAATTCATGGATTTTAAAGCAATAACTATTTCAAGTATACTGAAAATAAAGCTTGCCAAGGATTTTTAACGAAAAAAAAATCAGTCAGAAATTCTGATGACCTATGGAAATGAAAATAATTATCCGTGGTAAACTTGCATAGTACAAAAAGTTGGTTTATAATGTAGTCAACGATTTGGATAATAATATTGTCATACCGAAAAATGTAAAAGGCCGTGGAGCCTTACGCAACACCCCCAATCAGTTTAACAAACACGTTGTTGAAGATTTTTGGGATGGTTCTTATTTTGATGAAGAGTTTTTACTGGGTAATAACGAAACATCGTATACCGATATTTTTCCAAAGACCATAATCAACCCAGTAAATAGTCCCGATGTACCTGCTAATTGGAGTATGAATCCATACCAAGGATGTGAGCACGGATGTATTTATTGCTACGCACGAATTACCCACGAATACTGGGGATACAGTGCAGGTACGGAGTTTGAAAAAAATATATTGGTTAAAAAAGATGCTGCTGCGCTCCTTTCTAAAAAACTAAAAAGCAGAACTTGGACCGGCGAACCCATAATGCTAAGCGGGAACACCGATTGCTACCAACCTGCAGAGAAAAAATATGGCATCACCCGACAACTGCTGGAAGTATGCCTAAAGAACAACCAGCCAGTGGGCATTATCACCAAAAATGCACTTATCTGTCGCGATATAGATATCTTAAAACAATTAGCCGAAAAGAACCTGGTACAAGTACACCTGAGTATTACCACATTGGATGAGTCCTTGCGCAGAGTGATGGAACCACGTACTTCTACCTCTGCTAATAAACTAAAAACCATTGCACTCTTAAGTGACGCAAATATCCCTGTGCATGTAATGCTCGCACCAATAATCCCTGGTTTAAATAGTGATGAAGTATTTTCTATATGCGAAGCCGTAAGTAAAGCCGGAGCAACAAGTCTTAACCACACCATGGTCAGACTAAACGGCGCCATTGCACTTCTTTTTGAAGATTGGATTCTAAAAACGTTCCCACTTAAGGCCAGCAGAGTACTTAACCTAATTGCTGAAACACAAGGAGGAAAATTAGGAAACAGCACATTTGGTGAGCGCATGAAAGGAACGGGAGCTATGGCTGAGTCCATTCAACAGCAAATACAGTTAGC
Source organism: Chitinophaga pinensis (assembly GCA_945889315.1). Lineage (GTDB taxonomy): Bacteria > Bacteroidota > Bacteroidia > NS11-12g > UBA9320 > UBA9320. The sequence goes on along the minus strand of CAMDBP010000040.1, from coordinate 16,998 downwards.
CAAAAAGAAATTTAACTTACACTACAAACCCAAACCATTAAGTAAGATGGTACATACCGTGATGCCTAGCAACCAACTTAACTTGTTTTAAAGTAAACCCTAAAATAAATATCTTTGTACGATGGAGCAAAAGGTATGCTTACATTGTACTAAAGCAATCATAGGTAGAGCGGATAAAAAATTCTGTGACAACCAATGCCGCAACGAATACAATAATACACAGAATAGCATTTCTAATAATTATATTAGAAAGGTGAACCGTATTATCAAAAAAAATAGAAACATCTTAGAAGAACTCACCCCAAAAGATAAGTCGATAAAGGTGGCTCACAAAGAACTCGCTAAATTAGGATTTAGCTTTGAGTATTTCACCAATATCTATACGACTAAAGCAGACAAGACCTATTACTTTTGCTACGAATATGGATACCTAGACCTAGGAGCCAATTACTATGCTCTGGTGTACAATAAATCCTACTTAAACGAAGAATGAAAGAACTTATAGGAATCGAGATAATTAGTCTAGGAGATAATGCATCTCTCACTATAAGCAGTGTTTTGTATATTACGCTTGCCGGTATTCTTATCTTGTTTACCTACAGATGGATAAAGAAATTTACACGTTCTGCTGTAAAAGTTGGTAAACTTGACACCGGTAGAGAATTTGCCATTACTAAAATAACCAAGTACATCTTTATACTTATTTATCTGGTTATTGTACTTGCGTCTATGCACGTTGATTGGAAAGTTTTTGCATTCTTGGCTCCTTTACTTATAGGTGTGGGTCTTGGATTACAGCAAGTTGCTAACGATCTTGTTTCGGGCATCATCTTACTTGTAGAACCTTCTATACGTGTGAATGACGTAGTAGAAGTTGACGGAACCGTTGCAAAAGTTAAAGAAATAGGACTGCGAACCTCCATGGTAGAAAGTAGAGACGGTGTCGCAATGATTATCCCCAATCACATCTTAGTAAGTGAAAAACTAACCAATTGGAGTGCAAGTGACGCTGTCAATAGATTTAGTATACAAATAGGAGTAGCATACGGTAGCGATGTGGAATTAGTTAAGAAAATACTGACCGAATGCGCTTGGCGACATAGCAAAGTAATTACAAACCCTGCTCCCATTGTATTATTTAGGGACTTTGGAGAGTCTAGTTTAGACTTTGAATTAGTGTTTTGGAGTAACTTTCCGTTTTTAATAGAGAATATAAAAAGTGATTTGCGATTTTCGATTGAAGATGATTTCAGAAAAAATAAAGTCGTGATTCCATTTCCGCAACGCGATTTACACATTACGGATCCGGCTCAAAAATCCTTAATCCAACAAAAAATAACGTACTAATTTATAGCATCAATTCAGCAATGAAACATTTACACTTATATGTTTTTGCCCTGCTTATCCTTATTTCATCTTGTCGAGACGAAAAAGAAAATTGTTGCGACACCATTAACCAAGAATCACCATACTTTCCACCTAATGTTGGAAATTGGGAATCCACTTCTCCCACTAGTCTAGGTTGGAATACCGAAAGTATTCAAACATTATACGATAATTTGGAGCTAAACGGCACTAGAGCATATATCGTTTTAGTAAACGGTAAAATAGTTCTCGAAAAATACTGGGGCAAAAACCTATTCAATAACGCTGCTTTTGATACAAGTACAAACTGGTATTGGGCTTCTGCTGCGAAAACCTTAACCTCCTTTGCTGTGGGCAAGGCAGAAGAAGACGGAAAATTATCTCTTGCACACAAAACATCAGACCATTTAGGCTTTGGCTGGACATCTCTTAGCCGTGAGCAAGAGGAAAAAATAACTATTTGGCATCAACTCACCATGACCAGTGGCTTGGACGATGCTACAGGTAATCCAGACAGCTGGAAACCTCAAGATCTTATTTACAAAGCAGAAGCGGGTAAAAGATGGGCCTATCATAATGCACCCTATACCTTGCTTGATCAAGTAGTTGAAAATGCCGTTGGTCAAGATTTTGAGCCTTACTTTAATACTATCCTTCGCGATAAAATAGGAATGGACGGAAGTTGGATTTGGAGCGGCGATAATCACTTGTTTCTCAGCACGGCACGATCTGCCGCACGATTTGGCAACCTAATATTAAACAACGGACTTTGGGATGGAACGAGGCTTCTTAACAAACCATATATCGATGCAATGACCCGAAAGTCTCAAGAGATTAATCAAGCGTATGGTTATTTGTGGTGGTTAAATAACACCAATAGCTTTAGAATACCACAAAGTCAAATTGAATTTCCTGGCTCGCTTACACCCAATGCCCCCTCAGATATGTACTCAGCATTGGGAAAAAATGGTCAGTACATTTGTATTGTTCCATCCAAAAAAATGGTGGTCATTCGCATGGGTGAAAATCCAGATGCCACCTTGGTTCCTTTTTTTTATCTCAATGATATTTGGAAAATAATGAATAGCGTAATGCCCTAAGATTATTACTACAATCTTAATACTTATCTTTTCATTACTAACTTGCCAGATTAGATGTTTAGTTTTTCTACCTGTCTAAGTCGTAAATAACACCTATTGTAAACAACCTATTATACCAACCATTACGACCTAGCAAACGAGGTCCATTGGTAAGTGAGGGAGAATTACGAATAGATAATAGTGAAGACGTATGCCGTAAATCAAGTCCAAGCTTTTCTGTTATATGATATGTACCACCTAAATGAAAACCATACTCCATGAAGTCTAAATTCGTTTCTTCGCCAATAAAACCATTATCATCTCTTTCGTTTATCACATTTACCCCAACAGACAATCCAGAATAAGGCGTTATCTTTTCAAACCCTTTATATTTAATGAGTAGAGGTGCCTCCAGGTAATCGTAGCTCAATTTAAGTGTGGGTGAAGGATTTTCTTGATCTTGCACTTTTTTGGCTCCCTTCATACTATAGCGAAGCTCAAAGGCCAGATCCCAGTCTTCTTTTATGTCTCTATTTATTTGTATTCCAATATTAGCACCAAGTTTATTGTAGCCTCCTAATTGGTCACCATCTACCTGACTAAAATTAGCTCCTAAGAGCAACTCTGCACCAAAGTCTTGTGCAAAAATCCCCTGACTGTAAAATAGAATTGCCGATAGTAAAATAATATGCTTCATTTACTTTCAAAAATAGATAAACTTGCACAGAGATTGTTTTAGAATGAGCAGAAAAAATAAAGACATAGCGGGATTTCAGATATTAAATATTTTAGCGGAAGTAGACGGCAGCTTTGATCCGAAAGAAGGGCAGATTATTATAGACTATATAATTCGCAGTTTTCCGTTTGGTGGCAATCTTGAAGAAGCCACCGAAGAACTAAGCACCACCTCCAAAGACGACTATCCTATCCTTTTGCAGAAATGTTCAGAAGATTTTTATGCCGATTCTACCGAAAAAGAGCGCTTAGAGCTTCTTGATTTTGCATTAAAGATAATAAAGGCTGACGAGCAAATCGAAGAGATGGAAAACCTGATGGTGAATAGATTATACCAATATTGGGACATTAACTAAACGCTAAAACAGCACAAAAAAAAGGATTTGTCATTTGACAAATCCTTTTTTTTTGAAGTCACGGTATTAAGCTACGATTATAGATCAAATTTAATCCCTTGAGCAAGGGGTAAATTTTTACCGTAGTTTATGGTATTTGTTTGACGTCTCATGTAAGCTTTCCATGCGTCCGAACCACTCTCACGACCACCTCCAGTTTCTTTTTCACCTCCAAAAGCTCCGCCTATCTCAGCACCACTTGTGCCAATATTCACATTAGCAATCCCACAATCGCTACCCACAGAACTAAGGAATTTTTCGGCTTCCTGAAGGTTGTCCGTAAATATGGCAGAACTTAGACCTTGTTTTACATCATTTTGCATCAAAATCGCCTCCTCCAGAGTTTTAAACGTAATAAGATAAACGATAGGTGCAAATGTTTCTTCTTGTACGATTTCAAAATGGTTTTTTGCTTCGGCTATACACGGTGAAACATAACATCCGCTCTCGTATCCTTTTCCAGAAAGTACGGTGCCTCCAGTAATAACCATACCACCTTCATCTTCGACCGCTTTTACGGCATTTAGATACGCTTGTACAGCGTCTTTATCGATTAAAGGTCCTACGTGATTATTCTCATCTAAAGGATCGCCTATTCTAAGTTGGCCATACGCGTTTACCAGTTTCTTTTTAAAATCCTCGAAGATGGTGTCTTGTATCAAAAGTCTACGTGTACTCGTACATCGTTGTCCTGCGGTGCCTACACATCCAAAAACTGCCGCAATAAGGGCATTGTCTAAGTTGGCATGTTCCGTAATAATTACTGCATTATTTCCACCTAATTCTAATAGTGAATTGCCCAGTCGAGCTCCAACTACCTGGCTCACTCTTCTCCCCATACGTGTGCTTCCGGTAGCGCTCACTAAGGGAACTCTTTTGTCCATTGCCATACTTTCACCTATTCTATAATCTCCAATCACAAGATTAAATAATCCTTCAGGTAAGTCATTTTCGATAATTACTTCCTTCATCAACTGATGGCAAGCTATCGCCGTTAGCGGCGTTTTTTCACTTGGTTTCCATACCGTAACGTCACCGCATACCGCTGCGATCATACTATTCCACGCCCATACAGCCACCGGAAAATTGAACGCTGAAATAATGCCCACAATACCTAACGGATGCCATTGTTCATACATTCTGTGATTAGGTCTTTCAGAGTGCATGCTTAGTCCGTATAATTGGCGACTAAGTCCTACTGCAAAATCACAGATGTCAATCATTTCTTGCACTTCGCCTAAACCCTCTTGGTAACTTTTACCCATTTCTAAGCTTACCAACTTGCCCAATTCCTTTTTACGAAGTCTAAGTTTTACACCATATTTTCGTACGATATCACCACGTTGCGGGGCAGGAACTGTCTTCCAATATTCAAAAGCTTCTTGGGCTTTTTTGATCACATGCTCATATTCACTTTGGCTGGCATAAACCACTTCGGCTAATTTTTCTCCTGTAACCGGAGTATACACCTCTTTGATTTCTGTACCCAGAGAGGTCACCCACTCTCGTCCCGTACAGATACTTTCATTTTTAGGTTTTATTCCTAAGTTTGCCAATAATTCTTCGGTAGTTTTTGCCATAATTAATTCCTTAAGCGACAAAAATAAGGCATCTCTAAGGTTTTAAGCAGCTAGGTGAGCTTTTTTCATTCAACAAAATAGTATAAAGCATTAATCTAAGTAATGGAGTATACCGTGCCATACTAATTCATCCTTTACTAAATTTTGCTAAATTCCGATTCATATGCTGTTCCATCTTAAACTTATTAAAGCACAAACCCGACTAGTTGGTCTAAAACCTTAACTTTGCTACCTCATGAAATACCCAAGACTAAACCAACAGATATTCATTGAAAACAGAAAACGGTTTGTGGCTGAAATGGCACCAAACAGTATCGCTATATTTCACAGTAACTACCAATACAGCTGGAATGGAGATGCCGTTTATAAATTCAAGCAAAACTCAGATATATTTTGGGCAAGCGGAATAGACCAAGAAGAGAGTGTCTTGGTTTTGTTTCCAGATTGCCCCATACCAGCATATAGAGAATGTCTTTTCTTGGTAGAAACCAACGAAAAAATAGCCGTATGGGACGGGTATAAATACACCAAAGAAGATGCAACCGCAACTAGCGGTGTACAGCACATTTTCTGGAATAACGATTATATGCAGCAACTTCGCCAAGTCATTAATATGGCGGACAACGTGTACCTCCCGCTAAATGAAAATGATCGTTTTAGCCCGAAATCCCCAACCAAAGCATTAGACTTTGCAAAGGAAATGCTTGATTTATACCCTATGCACAACTATAATCGTGCAGGTAAAATCTTACAAAGACTTCGTGGCACTAAGACAAAATATGAACTAGAAGTGATGCGAGAAGCAGTGCAAATCTCTAAAAAAGGTTTGTTAAGAATTCTAAAAAGTACGAAACCAGGTATTGCGGAGTATCAAATTGAGGCAGAACTTGCACATGAATTTATAAGTAATAGGGCAAACGGCTTTAGTTTTGAGCCTATCATAGCTTCTGGCAAAAATGCCTGCACGCTTCATTATATTGAAAATAAAGATGAGGTAAATGATGGCGATTTAATCTTGGTAGACTGCGGTGTAGACTATGCCAATTATGCAAGCGATATGACCAGATGTTTTCCCGCTAACGGCAAATTTTCGCCACGTCAAAAAGAAGTATATAATGCGGTACTTCGTGTTATGAAAGCGGCTAGAGCTAAGCTAGTAACTGGCACTATGCTAATGGAATATCAAAAAGAAGTAGAATTGCTTATGCAAGAAGAACTGAAAGGTTTAGGATTGCTTACCGATGAAGACATCAAAAATCAAGATCCAGCATGGCCTGCTTTAAAGAGATACTTTATGCACGGCACCAGTCATTTCTTGGGAATTGACGTACACGACAGCGGAATGCGTTACGAACCTATGCACGCGGGTATGGTTTTTAGCTGCGAGCCAGGGATTTATATACCTGAAGAAGGCATAGGAGTGCGCATAGAAAATCAAATACTAATAACCAAAAATGGCCCTGTAGATATGATGGATGAAGCAGGTATGCCTATTGAGGTAGAAGAGATAGAGGCATTGATGATAGGGCACTGAAACTTTGGTAAAGAAGCGAATTCGAACCAAAAAAAATAAATTAAATAATGGGAGTAGTATTATTTGTTAAAAATATTACTTTTGCAAGCCTTAAACAAAAATACGACGACGAGTCTTAAAAATATACAACGATGAGTAAAAGAACATTCCAACCAAGCAGAAGAAAAAGAAGAAACAAACACGGTTTCAGAGAGAGAATGGCTAGTAAAAATGGTAGAAAAGTACTTGCTGCACGTCGTAAAAAAGGACGTAAGAAACTAACTGTTTCTGACGAGCCGCGTCATAAAAAGTAATACTTTGCAGCCCATAGGTTTTAATTATGGGAACTTCTATTTCATTTCATAAGCAAGAAAGGCTTTGCCACAAAGCTACCATTGATGCTATATTCAAGAAAAAAGGCGAGAGTGTTTTTAAGTCACCTATTTTATTAGCCTATTATAAGACTGAACTTATAACTCCCTTTAAGTGTCAGGTAATGATATCAGTAGGGAAACGAAAGTTTAAGAAAGCTGTAGATCGCCATCGGATAAAAAGGCAAATTTCGGAATCATATAGGCTTCACAAAGAACGTATTTATGAAGCGATTACTGACGATAGCCAATATGCAATTGGTCTTCTTTACCTATCAGATAAGCATGTTTCCAGTGCAATTATTGACAAGTCCGTTCATCTAGCCATTGATGAATTAATTAAAAAAATAAAAACATCAACCGTATGATTAGTTTATTAAAAGGAATAAGCAGTTTGTTGGTCATTATTCTTCTAACTCCTATACGTATTTACCAGAAATTTATATCTCCATTCTTACCATCTTCATGCAGATACACTCCTACCTGCAGTGCGTATGCGGCCCAAGCCTTGCAAAAACACGGCCCAATAAAAGGAAGTTATTTGGCAATAGTAAGAATTTTAAACTGTCACCCTTGGAGTGGTAAACATGGGCACGATCCCGTTCCTTGAGAAGTGCATCACCTTCACTTACATGATGATTTTAAGGACTAACGCAACTATACTACCATGATATTTCCTTACTTTTGCTCATAGTACTTTTCGTTTTGAAAAAATATATAGTAATACTTTTATTTTGTGGTTTAGGGTTAGTCGCCTTTAAGACAGATGACTACTTCGAAATCTCTAAAAATCTTGAAATATTTGCCGATGTATATAAGCAAGTAAACACTAGTTATGTAGACGAAGTGAAGCCCGGAGAACTGATACGTGCCGCCATAAATGGAATGCTTGCCTCTCTTGATCCCTACACCAATTTTTATAGTGAAGCACAAGCAGAAGAATACCGATATCAGGTTACAGGGACATTCGCTGGCATCGGCTCCAGCATTCGTCGAATAGATGATTACGTCTACATAGAATCTCCTTTAGATGATTTTCCCGCACAAAAAGCCGGTTTGTTGCCTGGCGATAAAATTTTAGAAGTTGACGGCCAAAGCATGAAAGGTAAAAAGACCGATGAGGTTACCGATTTTTTGAAAGGTAAAGCGGGAACTAGCTTTACACTAAAAATAGAACGAGTAGGTTATGGCGTATTAGATAAAACCATAACCAGAGAAACGATTAAAGTTAAAAACTTACCCTATCATGGTATAATAGAAGACCATATTGGTTATATTAAGCTTACTGGCTTTACGCCCAATGCAGGAAAAGAGGTTCAGGATGCGTTAATTGATCTCAAAAGTAAAGGAGCAACTAAAATTGTATTGGACTTAAGAAACAATGGTGGCGGACTTCTTCATGAAGCAGTTAATATTGTAAATGTATTTGTCCCTAAAGGAACAACTATAGTAGTTACTAGAGGGAAATTTGAAGAAGATAACAGAACCTATAAAACGCTAAACTCACCATTAGATGCAGAGATACCTTTAGTTATCCTTATCAATACTAATTCGGCATCAGCGAGTGAGATTGTCTCTGGTGCATTGCAAGACTTAGACAGAGCTGTACTAATAGGTCAAAACTCATTTGGTAAAGGGCTGGTACAAACTACCATGAGCCTTAACTATAATACCTCTATGAAAATCACCACAGCTAAATATTACATCCCCAGTGGCAGACTAATTCAGCGACTAGATTATGGTAACAAGGTGAACGGAAAAGCAATAGCCGTAGCGGATAGTGCCAAGAAAGAATACCGCACTAAAAATGGGAGAAAAGTAACTGACGGCGAGGGCATACAGCCCGATGTGCCCGTGGATGAACTAACCTATTCCAAGTTAGCACAAGCGCTGATAAAAAATGATCTCCTGTTCAAATTCGCTAATCAATTTAGAAGCACACACGAAAGTATAAAAGAACCATTACTATATAACGTATCTGATGACGTCTTCCATGACTTTAAGAAGTTTATTTCCGATAAGGAGTATTCTTATACCACGCAAACTGAAAGAGATTTGGAAAAACTAGAGAAACAAGCGAAGGATGAAAAGTACTTTGCACTGCTTCAAGAGGAACTAACAAAACTTAAAAAAGCACTAGAAAGCACCAAACAATCTGATCTTGAAAATCACAAAGCAGAACTCAAAGAATTACTCGAATATGAAATAGTAAAACGCTATTATTTCGAAAGAGGTAAAGTCGAGGTTGGGTTTGATGACGATATGGAGTGGGCTAAAGCTAAAAGCATCTTAAACAATAGCAATTCATACACTAATTTACTAATCGTTAACTAATTGGATGTTTCTTTAATTCTTGCCCTTATTGGTTTCGGTATTCTTGGTGGTTTTCTAAGCGGATTATTGGGCGTTGGTGGAGGTATTATTTTTGTGCCTGTGCTCGCCTCTGTTATTGGCGCTATGGGTATAAACGACCATGAGCTTATCAAGTATATTTTGGCTAATTCGTTTGCGGCTACATTTTTTGCTGGCGCTATTAGCAGCTACAAGCAGTATACCTTAAAATCGTTTTATCCAAAAGCGATAGTATTGACTTCACTTACGGCTATCCCAAGCAGCTTGCTTCTTAGTTACTTTATTAATCACGGTTCTTGGTATACCAAAGAATCATTTTCCGTGTTTTTTGTGGGTTTGCTGGCCTTTATGCTCTATCGGTTTTTGTACACTAAGAGTTATGCACCCAAGGAACTAGAAACCGTAAAACTGATTCATTTCAGTCTATCGGGATTTTTAGCTGGAACAATATCCGCATTATCCGGTTTAGGTGGCGGCATAATTATGGTTCCACTTTTTACCCAATACAATAAGCTAAAAATAACCGTAGCGGCATCTATATCTATTGGCGTCATTCCTCTTATGATGATACCTTTACTTATTAGTTATGGTATTGCCACACCACAAGCGCAGGTATCTATGTATCAATTAGGATACATTCTTCCCTCTATATTCCTTCCGATTGTAGGGGGATTGTTATTTGCAGCACCTGCAGGTGTTTCTTTAGGACAAAAACTTCCTGCCAAAAAATTGAAAATTATATTTGCCGCATTAATATTAATTGTAATAGTCAAAACCGTTATTGGTATCTTATGAAAAAATACATTAGCCTAATAAGCATTTCCTTAATCCTCTTTATTAGCGCACAACAAAGTGTCGCACAAGTGTCTTTTTGGGGCAGAAATAAAGTTGCTAAAAAAATAAATCGTGACATGAAATCCTTAGCTAAAGAAGGACTAAACGAACGTAAGATGGGCTCCCCAGATGAGCTTCATACCGCAATGTTTCTAGCAGAACGATTTGGTAAAATAGGGTTAGACAGCCTACAATCTCCTGCGTATCTTCAAACCATAAATGTTCCAACACTGAGAATGGCACAACCCAAAACGACGTTGACGATAAGTGGCAGAGTTTTTACCTTATTTTCTAATTTTTATCCCATAAGTTCATCATCTAATAATGGCAAATATGTTGGCACTGCTATTAACGTCGCATACGGAATTGAAGATCCGGGATTAGATCGTTCCGATTACACTGGGAAAGATGTTACTGGGAAAGCGGTTATTATAAACTTGGCATTGCCCGCTGATCAAAAAAGCGCAATTAGATATTCTGCTTGGGAAGCACTAGAAGACAGAGTTGCCTATGCAAAAGGCAGGGGCGCTAAAGCAATCCTGTTTTATTCTACCGACCCTAACTTTATCCCACAAGGAAAGTTAGCTAAAATGATTGAAAATAGTAACATCCCTATACTTTTTGTAAGCCAAGATTTAAGCGATCTGCTAGAGCCAATGGTAGATCTAAATGTCGACATTATGCTCATCAGCGAAATGACACAAAATGTAATTGGCAAGGTAAACAATAACGCTAGGACGACGGTATTAATCACTACACATCACGACAATACCTACACAACTTACGAAGACCTGAGGAATAATTCCAGAAGCGTTGCAAGTTTCCTTGCACTTGCCAATGAGATCAAAAACAATCCTAAAAAATTTGGCCATAACGACTACGTTTTCGCTAGTTTTACGGGTTACGAAAACAATAAAATTGGAGCTAGTCATCTACTTAACAGCTCTTTAACAAAATCTTTTACGTTTAATTATATACTGAGTATAGATGACTTTACTAATTTAGATTCCAACTTCCAGATACTGGCGTTAAGTGGCATTGGGTCTTCGCCAGCATTTACCTCTATTTCAAAGCATGTTGTTCCAAAAAAAATCAACGCACTGAGTATTCAAAATAGTGTCGACTCCTTGAGTGAGGCTGCGATTTATTATGATCGTTCCATACCTGTTTTAAGTGTTGAAGCGCATAGCAAATACACCACTGATAGCAAACGCGCTAAACCTGGACGTAATGAGGCTAATATGGTCCATTTAATTACAGAGATATTGGCAAATTTAGATATAAAATCAGGAGAATATAAAAAGGAAGGGATTGCTGAAGGCGCTCCTGAAAAAGTGCTTACCACCATACCATTCACCCGAATTATAAAATAATACCGAACAACTTTTACAACGAAATGTTTCTTATAAAATGAAATTAACCGAGCATATAAAACCAGGTGAAACACTCTTCTCGTTTGAAGTTTTACCCCCACTTAAGGGGAAAAGTATAGAATCGCTTTATCAGGGGATCGATCCACTTATGGAGTTTAATCCTGCATTCATAGATGTAACCTATCATCGCGAGGAATTTATTGAGAGACCACGAAAAGATGGAGGATACGATAAAATAAGCACTAAAAAACGTCCTGGGACAGTTGCTATTTGTGCGGCTATAATGAACAAGTACAAAGTGGAAGCCGTTCCTCATCTAATTTGCGGTGGTTTTAGTAAGGATGAAACCGAAAATGCGTTGATAGATCTTGCCTTTTTAGGTATTGAAAACGTGCTCGCTCTAAGAGGCGATAACCTTAAAAATGAGCGAAACTTTGTTGCTGAAAAAAACGGAAATAGCAATTCCCTAGACCTAATTCGACAAATTTCCGACATGAATAATGGGGTATATCAAGACCAAGAATTAGAAAATGCCACAGAAACTAACTTCTGTATAGGCGCGGCTGGATATCCCGAAAAACATAGTGACGCAGCTAATATGGTAAGTGATCTTAAATTTCTGAAAAGAAAAGTAGATGCTGGCGCTGCTTTCATTACCACTCAAATGTTTTTCGATAATCAGAAATATTTTGATTACGTGGAAATGTGTCGTTCAGCAGGAATTATGGTGCCTATTATTCCTGGTATAAAACCAATTACCACCAAAGGGCAGCTACGTGCATTACCTAAAATATTTAACATGGATATTCCTGAGCCATTGGCTAGTGAGTTAGAAAAGGCTAAAGACGACGTTGCTGCAAGACAAATTGGCATTGAGTGGTGTGTTCAACAATGCAAAGAATTAAAGGCTGCGCATGTTCCTGCGCTGCATTTTTATACTATGAGTTTTTCAAGTGCAACTAAAGAAGTTCTTTCTAAAGTTCTTTAAATGAAAGGAATCGTAAGCAAATCTACCGGTAGCTGGTATAAAGTATTGCTTACGGATGGCTCTGAAGTGGATGCCCGCTTGCGAGGTAAAATAAGAACGCTAGAATTAAAAAGCACAAATCCTGTAGTAGTAGGTGATGAAGTATTACTTGACTTTGTAGAAGAAGAATACAGTATACGTGAAGTATGCGAGCGGCATAATTGCATTGTACGAAAATCACATAACCTGAGTAAACAATTTCAAATAATTGCTGCCAATATAGACCACGCCTTTCTAATTATATCACCCGCTAAACCGCATACCCCAATGGGTTTTATAGATCGTTTTTTGGCCTCTGCCGAAGCATATCATATTCCCATTTCTATACTTCTTAATAAAAAAGATTTAAACTCCAAAAAAGCAGAATCTCATCGTGAAATGTTGATGGAATTGTACCCTACAATAGGATATGACATTTATAATGTCAGTTTTTTGAACGACGCAGACATCGCTAAAATAAAGGACCTGGTGGCGGATAAATGTGTGCTGCTTGCAGGCAATTCTGGTGTAGGAAAATCTACTTTAATCAATGCTCTTTTGCCGGATAGCAATCAAAAAGTTAGTGCGGTTTCTACCTCCTATGATAAAGGACGGCATACCACCACATTTGCACAAATGTTTGTAGGAGCCAATGGTTATCGCATAATAGACACTCCTGGTATCAAAGATTTTGGTATGGTGGATATGCAACCTAGCTTGGTATCACACTATTTCCCAGAAATGCGCGCACTGTTAGCTGGTTGTAAATTTAACGACTGTGTGCATACCGAAGAACCTGAATGCAAAGTAGTAGAAGCCTTGCACAATGGAGAGATAAGCCCTAGTAGATATGTCAATTACCTGGGCATTTTAGAAGAGGTGAGCTAAATAATCTGTAATCCACCTTCATCATTGCGTATTTTTACCTCCCAAGTCTTATCTGGAAGTAATAGTACAGATGCAATAAACGAATCGTATGGCATTCGTTCACCCCATTCTTCTGGAGAAATAAAAGAAAGAATTTTAGTTCCATTCTTCTCATACAGGTGATATACTTCATGTATTTTAGGCGTGAATTTCATCTCCGCTTCATATATACCATAAGAGACTTCCAATCGAGCTTCGATTTCGCGTACCTGATTCATAATAACATCCGCTTGCTTGCGCAGCATAGTCATTTGCTGCTCTGCATGTTTTTGCATAGCTTCTACAGCAGAAGCTTTTATCTTACCTTTATTTTCAGGATTAATAACGGGTGACGATACAGATAATGGTATAGGTGAAAACTTCGCCTCCCCAGTATAATACTGCTTTATCTCTTTATCTTCACTCATGGTAACCTTATAAACCACTTTAAGTGCATATAGTTCGTTTAATTCTCTAAAATCTAAAAACTTTGAGGTAATACTATTGTTTAACCACTATGAAAAATACACTTCTTATGGCTTTAGTGATATGGGCTTCAAGCTGTACATCTACTAAAAAAAATAATACCACTAACCAAACCTCTATGAGCACACAAAATACCACAACCCAAAGCAAAAGCTTTTATGACTTTTCGATAGCAAAGCTAGATGAAAATGGCGCTATTAATATGGCAGACTATAAAGGCAAAAAAATACTGATTGTAAACGTGGCATCAAAATGTGGCTATACCCCACAATACGAAGGTTTACAAAAACTTTATACCGAACACGGGGACAAAGTACAAATCATTGGTTTTCCTTGTAATCAATTTATGGGACAAGAACCAGGTGGCAAAGAAGATATTGCTAGTTTTTGTCAAAAAAATTACGGAGTCACTTTTCCGCTAACCACAAAAATAGACGTGAAAGGAAAGGATCAACATGCTATATATGAATGGTTAACTTCTAAAGTTTATAACGGAATTGATGATTATAAAGTGGGATGGAATTTCAATAAATTCCTTCTAGATGAAAACGGAAAATTGATAGCACACTACGATTCAGGTGTTACTCCTATGAGTGAAGAACTTGTTAATGCCATTTTAAAGTAGAATCTTCTCCCTTCGTATTGGACGTTAAAGGTCCTTATCATTTTTTAAACTTACGGAAGAGCAGATTTAATAAATTTGCTTAAGAGTGATTTATCTTCTGTATTCAACTTTATCGTGTAAAAGCCGTTTGCCAACGAAGACACATCTACTTGAATCATATTGTTCGTTGGTGTGTTCATCTGTTCCTTAAGTATTAGGCGGCCTTGCACGTCGTAAATAAATAGTTCATTTACCTTTTCGTCTTCTACATAAATGTTCAACTCTCGGTAAGTTGGATTAGGAAATAACGTTATGCCTGTGGGATCTAGATGTAATCCTTCAAGCATTATATCCTTAGAGATAAGCCAGAAATTAGGATCAAAATAGAGTTCCTCCACCTTAAAACCCAAGTCTACTATTGCGTTTTGATTAGCCATGGAATGGTCTACTATAAACAGGGTATCCTTATTTTCCCCTTTCGCACGGTACTCTATTTTAAGTGGAAAAAAAGATACCGAAGGATGCGAAGTAACTTGACTTATAGCAAGTGCTACTTTACCCGCGGGTAGCCTATGCCACACTGTAGTTATGGTGGGCCAGCCTTCTTTATAAATATAACGATCAAAAAAATCGGTTAAATCCTGACCTGATTCTAGTTCCAGTGCTTCTTTAAAATCTACTGTGTGAGCAAAACCGTAGCACAATGCAGCATTTGCCATGTAATTCCGCGTAGCGTTAAAAAACAGATCATCGCCCAGCTCCCAGCGCAACAGATGCAATACTTTTGCCCCTTTGCGATAACGCATATCTCCAAAAAATAGATTGTTCACGTTAGTGGTATCGTAGGCAAAAACGGCACCATCTGTATTCTGAGTAATTCTATTATTGCACGTTTTTAAAAAGTCAATAAATGGTGGCTTCCCTTGGACCATTTCTCGAGCGAGTCCATTGGCATAGGTTGCCCAGCCTTCGTTTAACCATAAGTCTGCCCAACTACCGCAGGTTATCTTATCTCCAAACCATTGATGCGCAAGTTCATGCGCCATAAGGTCAAAACCTAGATCACTCATGGAGCTCATGGTTTGATGCTCCATACCTCCACCTCTTGCAAACTGGGCATGTCCATACTTTTCCTTTTTAAACGGATAATCACCAAATAAACTGTCAAATGCGCGCATCATTCCGTGTATGGCTAAACTAAGAGTATCTGCAGCAGGTTTATAGGCTGGATACAAGTAATCTAAGTGATAAACACTGTCGCCACCACTCAGCGGTATGTAAAAACTTTGCTCATAATAATTGGTAACGGTAACTGAAACCAAATAGGTTGAGATGGGGTAGCGGTGTTTCCAATGGTAAACCAAACTGCTATCTGACAAGGTATCTACCCTTTGCAAAATGCCTTGTCCTGCGGCTTTATTGCCTTTTGGGATGGTATACTCAAAGTCCATGGAATCTATTTTATCTGTAAGCTGCTGCTTACATGGCCACCAACCGTAAGCTCCATAAGGCTCTGATAATGTCCAGGCGATAGGCCCATCTTGCGTATAATCAAAGTTAAAACCGTACTGATCGTTCTTACTCGGGTCACCTTGATAGTATATTTCTATCGCTATTTTATTCCCTTTATTTTGATTAGGGATCGTTATAGAAACTTCTTCGTTTTGATGAGAAAACGGTATGGATTTATTCTGGAAGATTACAGAATCTACGGTCATTCGTACATCCAAATCAAACGAAAACGTGTTAAAATTACTTTCTAAAGCTACTAATTCAGAGTAAACGCTCCCTTTTATAAAACGTACAGCAGGATCTATCTGTAGTTTTAATTTGTGATAGGTAATGTCGTAAGATTGACCGCTGCGCTTTGACTTAAAGTTTTGTTTAGCCACATAGGCAGCCTTTTCGCCTTTTATGATAGCCTCTAAATCTTGTCCACCAGCAGAAACACTAAGTGCAACTAATATACTAAAAATGAAATTTCGCATTGGCTTTACAAACTTATGCATCTCTACTGTTTTTGAGCAACTCCTGCTGATCATATTTTAGCATTATTCGTAACTAATTAAGGAGCGATGCTTTAGCAGTTGTGTGACTTAATGGGACTTTAACTCTTATTCTAAATTAATTGTTTGTCCCTTAGGAAACTTCACTTGATACTTAAAGTTAAGCTCAGTAGTTTTTTGTGAATCTACGGTTAACTCCCATTTAAGTTCGCCTGTTTGCTCCGCATGAATTGCCCCATTTTTATCCTTTAACAGCACCTCTATGTCTTTTGGCATGCTGCTTACAGGCACTTGATCGTACACAATTAAGTTGATAGGTTGTTGTTTATTATTCCTTACTTTTATTTCAAACTGACGTTTTTCTAAAGTCTCTTTCCCGATGAATTCTCTACT
>CAMDBP010000039.1 GCA_945889315.1 Chitinophaga pinensis | reverse complement strand
TGACAATTGCATTTATGGCTTCATATTTATACAGGATTTTAATTTTGTAAGACAAGCTATATTTAATTTTCTTTGCAGAGTTAGGAAAAAAACACTTCTATATGAATGAGGATATTAAAATGATAATGGATGAGTTGCGTGAGTCAGCTCAAAAGAGTCTAAACCACGTATTTACCGAATTAGCTAAACTAAGAGCGGGAAGGGCTACGCCAAGTATGCTAGACAGCGTAATGGTAGAATACTACGGAAGTAAAGTGCCACTCAGTCAGGTTGCTAATGTCAATACGCCAGATGCAAAAACTATCATTGTAAAACCTTGGGAAAAAGGAATGTTAGAAGAGATCAGTAAAGCTATTATGTATGCTAATCTGGGCTTAAATCCTCAGAATGACGGCGAGCAAGTTATAATAAACGTACCCCCACTTACCGAAGAAAGGCGTTTAGGTATTGTAAAACAAGCAAAAGCAGAAAACGAGCATGGTAAGATAGGCCTTAGAGGTGCGCGTAAAGATGCTATTGACATGATAAAATTACTGCAAAAAGACGGTTTAAGTGAGGATATGGCAAAGGACGCTGAAGCAGATGTGCAGAAAGTAATAGAGTCATATAGCGTGCGTATAGACGAGGCTATTGTGGTAAAAGAAAAAGAAATAATGACCATCTAACTGGTTTTGTTTCTTCATAAGACCACATAAATAGTGGTCTACAATCGGTTAAGATGAAGATTAGTACAGCCTATACGATCACCAATATTTTAAAAATAGCGTCCTTTCAGGCGCTAGTTTTAACTGTTATTTTGGGTTTGGGCGATGATTTTAATTTCTCGTGGAAGAAGGTTTATTTAATATCTATGGCGTCCGTATTATACGGGGTGCTTAAAATAAGGTATAACAGATATGTCATCTCTCGCCCTGGTTATAAGGAGCCAACTGTCTCTAAATTCAGTCTTAAAACATGGGAAGAGCATCAGTCCGATAAACTAAATCAGCCACCGGAAGAAACTGTAAATGCAGCAAAATAATGTTAAATCATTAAACTGCAACCTCTTATATCAGCATAATCTAAACGACCTAAAACCTCAAATTGCCCGTTGTCGTGAACCTTACCCAAATCATCTGTAGCAATAAAGCAACAAGAATGCAAATTGGCAAGGTCAATAATGTTAAGCGCTGCCGATTGGCCTGTGACAGCATGACTAAGCGGGTCGTTATCTGCTCTGGGTAAAACCTTCATCCAAGAGGGGCCGGTATACATACCTTTATCATTTGAGTATGCTTGACTTAGTAACTCCGTCATTCCGTATTCGGAAATAATGGTACCATTGCTAAAAGCAGTTTTCAACTCTGTATAAACCTCTTCTTTGGTGATTTCTTTTTTACGACCTTTCATACCGCCGGTTTCTATTATCGTTATTTCTTTGTCAGTTGTGTGTTGTTCTGCAAAATCAAGCAAAGCAAAGCTTACCCCAAAAAGAAGTATCTTTTTGGTAGAAGTATTAATGCGATCTAATAAGGCTTCATGATTATACAAGTAGAAACCATCTTCTTGTTTATTGTGATGCATGAGAAACTCAACCATGCTTACCAAGGAAGAATGCTGGCGTTCTAAATAATTAGGCAAAAGCCCAAAAATTTCATATTCTCGGATATCTCCTAATTTCTCTTCGATGATCCTCAGGCAGTTGTGATGATAATGGGAAATATTTTGTAGGTAATTTTTAGAGACGCCCATTCCGGTGGTACTGCTACTCTCAAAAATCATGGCAGGCTCAAAATCTCCTGTTACAACCTTGTGTGTTTTGAAAAAGGTAATGGGTAAACAAGGTATTTGAGTGTAATGGTCTATTTCCGCAGTCTCTTGGTCAATTAAGTCAAGGTATTGAGCGTATACTACATTATTTTTGGCCTGAAATTGAAATATATCTAACGCAATCTCGTTAAAATTGTGCTCAGAGATATTCCAACTATTTTCTATGCTAGGCAAATGGACCATATATACCGCAAAAGTAGTTTCTCTATTGATACTATTTCATGTATACAGTTGTAAACCTGATGATGTGTCTTTTAGTAATGTGCCTAAAATTAGCTTGAATGAAGTCTCGCTATTACAAGATACCATAGGTAAGGACAGTTTAATAGTGCTGGTTATTGGATTTCAAGATGGCGACGGAGACATTGGTTTAACCGGAAGAGATACTGCAGCGCCATTTAATTTTGGCAGTCCCTATTTTCATAATTTGCCGGTTACCTACTTAGTGGCGAATACTTCAGGCACTTTTGTAGAATTAAAAGATCAATCAGGTGCTCCTTATGGTAATCAGCATGAGCGCGTACCTGTGCTAACTCCTTCGGGCAAATACAAAGCCATTCAAGGGACTATATCCATTAAGCTATCGGCCAATCCACTGTTATCCAAACCGGATTCACTAAAATTAAAAATAGCGTTGATAGATCGTGCGCTCAATTGGAGCAACACTATTCAGACGGAGACCATACGATTAAAACATTAGTGTACGGTATAGCATACATTTATTCTGTTCGTAAAAATAACCCCAAAACAAGTAACAGTGGGTATTTTTTATATGTTTGCATCAAGTTAGGCACTTTAGCATCATTTATGTTATTTACGAATGAAACTAGATCATAATGAAAGTACTTATTAAAACCACACTCCTTTTAGCCTTTAGCGCTATGTCTAGCTTGCAGGTTTCTGCACAGAAATTTGCGTACGTAGATTCTGAATATATCCTTAGTCAACTGCCAGCCTACAAATCAGCTCAAGCAGAACTTAATGAAATAAGTAAACAATGGCAAGAAGAAATTGATGCTCAGTTTGCTGAAGTAGATAAGATGTACAAGCAGTATCAGGCCGAAAAAGTACTGATGACCAAAGATGTGCAAACCAAACGTGAAAACGAAATCATTGAGAAGGAAAGAATAGCAAAAAAGCTTCAAAATGATAAGTTTGGTTATGAAGGTGAATTGTTTAAGAAACAGGCAGAGCTGGTAAAACCACTTCAAGACAAAGTATATGAAGCAATAAATAAAATAGCAAAGGCAAATGGCTTAGATTTTATTTTTGATAAAAGCGGGGATATGCTTATGCTTGTAGCCAATTCTAAGTATGATAGAAGTGGAGAGGTATTAGTAGAGTTAGGCGTTGTTTCAACTAATGCGGGAAAAGATGATACTAACTTACCTCCATTAAGTCGTGATAATTCGAATGATGATCTACCCCCACGTTAATAGTTTAAACACACAAACACTTAAAAATAAATTATAATAAACCAGATGAGAAACGCAGTTGGAATTTTCGTAATGTTATTTGCCTTTGCGGCAGTACAAGCCCAGACTAAGGTAGCGCATATCAATAGCAGCCTGCTCATGGAAGCAATGCCTGAGGCCGATAGCATACAAAAAAAATTGATGAAAGAGCAAGAACAGTGGCAACAAATACTTGCAGACAAACAAAGCGAAACAAGGACGAAGTATGAAAGTTATTTGAAACAAACCGAGGATCCAAATGCATCCAAAGCAATGTTGGAAATTAAGGCTCAAGAAATTGAAAACCTTCAAAAACAATTACAAGAACTTAACCAGAGAGCGAGTGAAGAGCTGCAACGTAAACAAGAACAACTTCTCGCCCCATTGTTAGAGAAAGTAAAAAAGACAATTGCGGAGGTAGCTAAAGCGAATGGTTACGCTTATGTTATGGACACTACTGATGGAAGTGGCATTATATACAGTGATGCGTCTTACGATATTATGGCGCTTGTAAAAGCTAAGTTAGGTCTTAAATAATACTATTATCAAGGCGTCACAACCTATAGGCGTTTTTGATTCAGGGCTTGGAGGACTTACTATTCTCAAAGCGTTGCAACTAAAACTTCCGAATGAGCAGTTCATCTATTTTGGTGATACTGCTCATTTGCCTTATGGCGATAAGAGCGAAGATGCCCTTATTAGCTATGTGACCGCGATTACCCGTTTTCTTAAAGAGAAAAACTGTAAAATGATTGTAGTTGCTTGCAACAGTGCAACTACCGTTATTAATAAAACCAACGATTTACCGTATACCTCGTCTCAAATTGTAGAGGTAATAAGCCCTATTGTTAGTCTTATTGCCACGCAAACCAAGTACAAAAAAATCGGAATTATAGGAACACGCAAAACAATTAATTCGGGTATGTTTAATCAGGCGTTGGCTAATCTCAATCCTAGTTTAGAGATAGTTGCCAAGGCGACACCACTTCTTGTACCGCTCATTGAAGATGGCTTTTTGGATGAGAAGGTGCTCTTTCCGGTATTTGACCGCTATTTTGAAGAGTTTAATAACTGTGAGTTGTTAATACCTGCCTGCACGCATTACCCCATTATCTACCAACAAATAGAAAACTACTTCAGCAACGGGTTAAAAGTACTACATACCCCAAAAATTATTGCAGAAGAAGTAGACGACCACTTAACCAATACTCAATTGCACAATTATTTATCTAAAGAGGAAGATGCATATTATTTGTCTGATCTTACCGATGAGTTTTTAAAAGAATCAGAAGTATTTTTAGGCAAAAAAGTAAATTTCACCAAAGTATTACTCGACAAAGCCTAAGCATACAATTGCATAGCATCAGGCGTTTCTCCTGCGCCACTAATTTTAAAGCCGTTAGCTACTTTGTAGTGTAAGAAACGAATAGATTTACATATTTGCACCACTTAAAAATAGTGAGTGATTCACACCACATATTGATTATTGATGAAGTACATCCTGTATTACTGGATATGCTTAAAGATTACCTTGTTATTTATCGACCTCACATTACGCTGGTAGATTTAGAAGTAGCCATACATGACGCAACGATTTTAATAGTGCGTAGTAAGCTTTATTTGGATGCCAGTTGGTTGGAGAAAGCACCCAACCTGCGCGCAATAGGTAGATTAGGTTCAGGTATGGACAATATCGATACCCAATATGCAGAAGAGCTTAATATTGCTTGCTTCAATGCTCCAGAGGGAAATAGAAATGCTGTAGCTGAGCAGACAGTTGGAATGATGCTTGGCTTATTAGCTAATATTAACAAAGGCCATCATGAGATACGAAACGGGATTTGGAATCGAAAGGGAAATGAAGGACTAGAACTCGCTAATTTATGCGTGGGGATAATAGGTTACGGTAATGTGGGTCGTGAATTAGCAGCTAAGTTGGCGTCTTTTGGCTGTAAGATATTGGCCTATGATTTATATGCCTCGGGTTTTGATTCGGTGCATGTGCAAGAAGTAAGTTTAAAGGAGATACAAGAGCAAGCAGATGTACTAAGTTTACACGTACCCTTGAATAAAGCGTCAGAAGCCTTAGTTAACAAGCAATTTATAGAAACGATGAAGAAACCTTTTTATTTATTGAATTTGTCAAGAGGCAAAGTTTGTGTCTTAAGCGATATTATTGGTGGTTTAGAATCGAAAAAAATAAGGGGTGCTGCCTTGGATGTATTACCGAATGAACAATTAGCTACATTTACCGAAAACGAAAAGAAAGAGTTGGCGTATTTAGTGGGAAACAACGCTGTTATTTTAACACCTCACATCGGTGGTTTAACCAAAGATTCATTTGAGCAGCTGGCCAAAGTATTGGGAAATAAGATCTTAAATTGGATAGAAACGGGCCCACTTGTGAACCCAAAGTAACCCCTACCTAAAATTAATTTGAATTATTGCATTTTTATAACAAATATTGAAGTTCGAAACAAACCGTATAAAAACAACGTTTATGAATAAAGTACTTACCGTATTATTTGCCTGTTTATTAGGGTCTTCCGTGTATGCTCAGTCCAATTTTGGAAAGCTACAAGGAAACATTACAGACTCTAAAACCAAGGTTCCAATCGCATATGCGACTATCCAACTCGAAAAAGATGGTATTCGCAAGGGTGGAACGTTTACCGATGACAATGGAAAATATGTAATCAATGCCCTTGATCCAGGGTCGTATACTATCACAGTTAAGTACATTGATTATCAAGATAAGCAAGTGACTGAGATCGAAATATCGTCCAACAGTACCAAATTTATGAACATCGAAATGTCTCAAACTAGTGTTGAAGATGGCGGAGGCCAAGAATTAGGTCCTATTGTTGTTCGTGCAGGTAAACCCATGATCGAAAAGGATAAGAACTCCAAAACGTTAACGAGTGGTGATATAGCCAAATTACCAACGCGTGATTTAGGTGCAATAGCAGCAACTACTTCTGGAGCAAATCAAGATGGTAATGGAGGAATCTCTTTCTTAGGAAGTAGAACAGACGGTACAGCCTACTTCGTGGATGGTGTGCGTGTTGTGGGAAGCACAAGCGTTCCTCAATCTGCTCAAGGTCAGATAGATATTATTCAATCAGGTATTCCTGCTCAGTATGGTGACTTTACAGGTGGAGCAATTAGTGTTACCACAAAAGGACCGTCACGAGGTACATTTAGATCCTTTGAGCTTATATCATCTAGTCCTTTTGATCCCTATCATTTTAATCAAGCAGAGTTTTCTTCTATTGGTCCATTGTGGGTTAAGAATAAAGGTGGAGGAGATAAAGAATATGTTGCTCTAGGCTATCAATTGGCAGCCAATATTAATTACACGGCAGATCCTAGCCCTGGGTATGGTGGCTTTTACCACTTAAAAGACGAGTCGCTTCAAAAAATTCAGAATAATCCTATTATAGAAAATCCAAATGGTCCAGGGTTTGTCTATAGTTCACTACTCTTAGATCAGAATGACTTAGAATGGAGCAAAGCACGAAAAAATGTGGGTGCTTATGTAGGAAATGCACAGGGTAAAATAGAGTTTTTACCTAATAAAAGCACATCACTTACTCTGTTTGGCAGTTACAACCAAGGTCAAGGTAACAACTGGAATTATTCGCAAAGTTTGATGGACTACAATAGCTATAGTAACACTACCAATCAAACACTTCGAACCTATTTGAAATACACCCAACGTTTGGGAGAAACCTCTGAAGAAGATAAAGAAAAGGAAAAAGCGTTGTTTTCGGATGCGTTTTATACCATTCGTCTAGATTATCAAAGTAGCTGGAATGAAACACAAAACGCGCAGTTTGGAGATAATATTTTTGATTATGGCCACATTGGTAAATTTACTTCTAACAGAGTACCAGTATATCAATACACGGAAGAAGCAACTCGTTTTATAGACCAAAAAGGAGATACGGTAACACGTGCAGGATTCTTTAATCTGGTAGATTACGGTACAAATAATATCACCTTTGAGGCGAGTGATAAAAATCCAGATAGAGCAAAGTACACCCAAGCAATATTTGATTATGCGAAAGCGGCTTTTGGAGGTTCAAATAGATCTGGTGTATTTAGTGACGATCAAGTTATTCAGCAGTTAGGTTTATTAAATGGATTTACTCCAGGCTTAACCTATTCGTTGTGGAATAATCCTGGCGCGGGTAACAACGGATATTCTAAGTCTCAAACAGAAAGAGCTGCGGCATATGCGCAAGGAGAGGCTATTTTAAATTTAGAAAATACGCATGATTTACAATTCGGAATGTACTACGAGCAAACGTTGTTTAGTAGTTGGGGAATTGGAGCAACTAGCTTATGGAGGTTAATGCCATTATTGGCAAACAGTCATATCTCTAGTTTAGATCAAATTACTGAAAACGGCTATATCATTGGAGGTCAGCACTCATATGACGACTTTGGTACATTTACCGATTCTGTTTCGTACAATATCAGAGTAGATGCCGATCAACAAAAAACATTTGATAAAAATCTTAGAGCAAAATTGATAGCGGAAGGAATTAAAGATATCAACGGTAACCTATATGGGGAAACTTCCTACATCGACATCAATAGCTTAGATCCAAGTGTTTTTAACTTGGACATGTTTAGCTCTTCAGATTTGTGGAACAACGGTAATAGCTATGTAAATTATTATGGTTATGATTACTTAGGGAAAAGAACACGTAAAAAATTCGGTCTTAATGATTTTATTAACGATGCACAAAACAAGGGTATCGGTTCATTCGCTCCAGTGTATAGTGCAATTTGGCTACAAGATAAATTCCAGTTCAAAGATTTGATCTTGAGATTAGGAGTGCGTGTCGAGCGTTATGATGCTAACCAAAGAGGAATCAAAGATCAGTACTCATTATTTCCAACATACAGTGCTGGTGAACTTGCCAATCTTTCTTCTGGAAGAGGCGCAGCATTGCTAAACGGATACGATATTCCTGACAACATAGGTGATGATTACGTGGTTTATGTAAATGACATAAATGATCCTAAAAAAGTGCTTGGTTATAGAGATGGAAGCAAATGGTACAATGCAGATGGTAGCGAGTTATCAAATCCAGAACTTTTGGCTCAAAATGCAAACAGTGGAAGAATACAACCCTTCCTAGTAGATGCGAAAGAAGTATTGGTAAACGAATCATTTGAAGATTATACGCCAGTTATCAATGTATTGCCAAGGGTATGGTTCTCATTCCCTATTAACTCTGAGGCGCAGTTTTTTGCCAACTATGATAAGTTAGCACAACGTCCTCAAAACGGGGCCATTTTTGCACCGATTAATGATTACGCATATTTAGAGTCAAATCAAGGTAGTGTTTTGGCAAATCCAAATCTTAAACCTCGTATTACAACGAGTTATGAATTAGGATTTAAGCAAACGTTATCTAAAAATTCAGCTTTAAGCTTAATAGCAGCCTACAGAGAAACGGTTGGAGATTATGCATTGGTTAGAATTAATCAATCTTATCCTATTTCCTACAATAGTTACCAAAATTTAGATTTTGAAACAATCAAAAACTTTAGAGCAGAGTATGAGTTAAGAGGAGAAGGCAGAACTTCTTTAGCACTTAACTACTCACTACTTTTTGCGGATGGTACAGGATCTAACGTAAATTCTGCAGCAACGTTAATTCAAGCTAACCTTCCAAATTTGAGATCTCTTTATCCTACTGAGCGTGATGTCAGACATCAGATCACTGCGATATTAGATTACAGATTTAAAAGTGGAAATGAATATACTGGACCTATTTGGGGCAAAACCAAAGTATTTGAAGACGCAGGGGCTAACTTTATTATTAGCACCAAATCAGGTGGACCTTATTCTGCCTATATTAATCCAATCGCCAGCGTAGCTGATGGATCAAGCGGTAGACAAACACTGGATGGTAACCCATTTGGATCAAGACTTCCATGGCAATTTAAAGTAGATGCTAACTTTAATAAAAATTTCACCATTAAGAAAAAACATACTAAAGATCAGTACAGAAGAAATGCTATGGATTTAAGCGTTTTCTTATGGGTTCAAAACTTGCTAAATACGCAAAACATAGAAAATGTATATGGCTTTACTGGTTTAGCAAATAATGATGGTTGGTTAAGCTCGCCAATTGGTGTTCAGCAAGCAGAAAATCAAGTACGCACACAATCGTATGTGGATCTTTATAATGCTAAGGTAAACAACCCATACAGTTATAGTGTTCCAAGATTAACAAGATTAGGTGTAAGAGTATATTTCTAATACAAATAAAACAGCTCAAATGATAGAATCGATGAAGAAAGAAATGAGAAAAGTAACATTAGCGCTAGGCATGCTTTTATGCATGGTAACTATTGCAAGAGAAAATGTGAATGTAGAAGCACCACGTACCACACGCAGTGGAGGTTCTTCTGATAAAATGAAGTTTGGTAGCGATTGTGATCCAGCTACTCAAAGTGCAGATTTGGATATCAATAACGTACGCACCAAGATATTAAATGGTGGAGATATGTGGTGGGATCTTAATGCTGCTAAATATGAAATTCCAAAAATAGAAGATTTGAACTCTATTCGTAAAAACAGTCTTTTCTCTGGCGCAATTTGGATAGGAGGCGAAGACTTAGGAGGAAACTTAAGACTTGCGGCTATGACTTATCGCCAAAGAGGTTCAGATTTTTGGCCAGGGCCATTAGATCCAACTACTGCAAATACGAGTAGTTCTGTTTGTGAAAAGTGGGATAAAATATTCAAAGTAGATGGTAAGAATATTATTGAATGGGCAACAGGATTAGTTGCTGAGCCAGCCGATCAGTTGTATGACTGGCCAGGACAAGGTCCATCCGATGTATATCCCCTTGCACCTTACAAGGATGTGGATGGTAATGGATATTATACGCCTTCCGGAGGAGATTATCCTATTTTAAGAGAGCAATGCCAAGGGGTTAATATCCCGAATGAAGCAGTAGACCAGCCTGACCAAATGTTATGGTGGATATATAACGATAAAGGTAATGTGCACTCAGAAACACAAGGTGATCCAATTGGCGTAGAAATGCAAACTACTGCATTTGCCTTTGCTACCAATGATGAGATTAATGACATGACCTTCTATACCACTCGAATTACCAATAGAGGCGCTACTAAATTAGTGAATACGTATTTTGGCCAATGGGTGGATGCTGATCTAGGTTTTTATAATGATGATTATGTAGGTTGTGACGTGGGCCTTTCATTGGGTTATTGCTATAATGGTGATGATAATGATGAAGGAGTTACAGGTTATGGTCTAAATCCACCATCTGTGGGCGTAGATTTCTTTGAAGGACCAACAGCTAAAGTGCTTGAAAATGGAGTATTAGTTGAAAGAGAGCTTGGGATGTCTAAGTTCGTTTATTATAATAATGATGCAAATACGGTAAACGGTAATCCAAGTTTAGCGACAGATTTTTATAATTACTTACAAGGTAAATGGAGAACAGGTACCGATATTCTTTATGGAGGTGACGGTATTGTTGGCACAGACGGAACCAAAGCTGACTGGATGTTTCCGGGGGATACAGATCCAACTCACAACAAAAAAATGTGGAATGAAAAAGAGGCCGGTAACTCTCCTGCGGATAGAAGATTTATTCAATCATCAGGTCCTTTTGAGTTAGAGCCAGGTTCTGTTCAGAAACTTACCGTAGGTGTTGTATGGGCAAGAGCACCATTTGGTGGCGCTTCTGGTTCATTAGATCTATTGAAAGAAGCAAGTAAGAAAGCGCAACAATTATTCAACTCATGTTTTGACCTTATTGATGGTCCGGATGCTCCTGATGTTGAAGTACATGAGCAAGATCAACAAATCGTACTTTCACTAGGGAATACAAATTCTCGATTTGTAGAGAATTTTAGAGATACCATTATCAACGGTTTAAATCAACAAGAAATATTCACTTTCCAGGGGTATAGAGTATTCCAATTGAAAAATGGGGGCGTAAGTTTATCAGAGTTAGATGATTTATCTAAAGCTAGAGAAATTTTCCAGTGTGACTTGACCGACAATTTTGAAACTCTAGTTAATAGTGAGTTTAAGGCGGACGTTGGCGCAAGTATTCCTGTACTTAAGGTAAGAGGTAATAACGATGGGTTAGTGCACACAATCAGAGTTAAAGAAGATGAATTTGCAACAGGCTCAGACAAAACCTTAGTGAATTTTAAAACGTACTATTATATCGTTTTATCCTACGCAGCAGGAAATAGTCAAACTTCACCCTATTTGGGAGGAAGAAGAGTTCAGAAATTCTCAGCTTCTCCGCATAAATTAGCTCCTAAGTTCGGAGGTTCTGCTGCTCCATCCTTTTACGGAGATGGTCCAGAATTGATTAGACTATCGGGTAAAGGAAACGGTTTTAACAACTTAGAACTGACTCAAGAAACCAAAGATGAAATACTAAGAGACGGTATCTCTCTTAATCCTAAATATGAAAATGGTCACGGTCCAATTGACATTAAAGTAATAGATCCACTTAAAGTACCAAAAGGTAATTTTGAGTTGTCTCTAATACCTTACAGAGGTCAGGCGATTACTGGAAGTGAAGATACTCTACCTGCGAATAGAGTATCGTGGAAATTAGAGCGCATGGAAACTGGAGATATTATCGAAGGCGATACTGCAATTAGCTATAAAAACGAGCAAATAATTTTAGAGTCTACTACGGGGAAGTCTATTTTTGATTGGGGATTAGCAGTTACGGTAGAACAAATAGCAGCTCCAGGAAGAAATTCAGCATTATATCCTCAAAATGGATTGATAGACTGGTCAGTTACTTTCTCAGATCCAAGTAACGAATGGCTTACAGCGGTAAGCGATCAAGATGTAACTCAAGCAAGACAATTTGGTGCTTACGATTGGATTAGATCTGGATTACAAGGAGCAAATACGAATTTTAATGAGCCTTCTTGGCATGATTATTCTGCCAATATTGGGAGTATAGACAGAGGAGCAGCTTACGAACGTATATGGGATGGTAGAATTGCTCCGAATAGATTAGTTTCTAGAACTGCAAAAGTAGATCCTACTAGACCACCAGCAAGACCTCTTAATTTGGAACAACCTTTTACTTTTGGATATGATTTCCCTGCAAGTATTTACTTACAATACTTGAGTAATGTGGACATCGTTATTACACCAGATGAGAGTAAATGGACGGAGTGTATTATGATCGAAATGGGTGAAGATCCAGGACTTAATCAAGGAGGTGCTCAGAAATTTGATATGAGAAAAGGGACTTTGAACTATAATGGTAAAGATTTACCTGAAGGTAGAACCATATTCCCTGGATACGCTATTAACTTAAACACAGGAGAGCGAATGAATATCATTATCGGTGAAGATTCATACTTGCGATCAGAAAATGGGCGCGATATGAAGTGGAATCCAACAGATGATGCAGGCTTTGTGGGAGGAGCTCTGTATCCTAAGTTCGGTGGACGTCATTTTATATACGTAATGGGTTCACATCAAGGTGTGGTTAAAAGTAAGCATCCTAAGCTTCCAGAAACAGGTATGGCATACGATAAAGGAAATTCATACTACGATATCTTTAACACCATAGTGCCTACTATGACAGAGGAGAAGAGATACGAGGCATTAACCAGAATCTATCAAAACTGTGATTGGGTTATCCCTACCTATCTAGCCTTAGGTAAAAATATGAAGGAAAATGCTTCTGGTATTCCAGTTCCTGAAAATGAAGTAACTATTAAACTTCGTGTGGCATTACCTTATGGTAGAACTCCTGCAACGGTAGATGTAAACGAAGGATTACCTAAGTATAAATTTAACACGGATAATATCTACAATAACGTAAATAGCGAAACAGGAAAAAAAGCATTGGTAGACTTAGCGAACATCGTTCCTAATCCATACTATGCATACTCTACTTACGAGACCAGTGCTATTGACAATCGAGTGAAATTTACCAATTTACCTCCAAAATGTGATATCTCAATCTATACCTTAGATGGCTCATTGGTAAGAAGAATTAAAAAGGATGACTTATCAACTGAAACAGACTGGAATTTAAAAAATGGTGCTGGTGTGCCAATAGCAAGTGGTATGTATATCATACATATTGACGCTGGTGAACTGGGAGAGAAAATACTGAAATGGATGGGTGTAATGCGAGAGTTAGACTTGGATTCATTCTAAGCTTGGTATCATTTAAAATTAGAAGAATAATGAAAAAAATTATAATATTATCAATTTTATTATCAGCTACTACGGCTATGATGGCTGGAAATCCAGACCGTATAGGTCAAGCAGGTGCTACACAACTTAATATTAATGGTTGGGGTAGAAGTGCAGGATGGGGTTGGGCATCTGTGAGCAGTGTAAGCGGATTAGAAGCTATGTACAGCAATATTGGCGGCTTAGCATACACTCCTAAAACAGAGATTATCTTTTCGAGAACAGCTTGGTTATTAGGTAGTGATATCAACATAAATACATTTGGTTTTGCCCAAAACTTAGGTGGTAACGGCGTGCTTGGCTTTAGCGTAATGAGTTACGATATAGGAGATATTCCTATTACAACAAATGAGCAGCCTGATGGAGGAATAGGTACTTATAAACCAAGATTCACCAATCTGTCTGCCGCTTACTCGAAGCAATTTACGAGAGAGATTTCTGGCGGTGTTGGGTTTAAGATTTTTTCAGAGTCTATCACCAACGTGAAAGCGCAAGGTTTAGGTTTAGATGCAGGGATACAATACATCACAACTTTACGTGGCAACCCCAAAGATAAAGGGTATAACAAAATAAAGAAAAACGATGTAAAGTTTGGTGTTTCCCTCAAAAACATAGGTCCAGATGCGACCTATTCGGGTGATGGTTTGTCCGTAAAAAGAACGGATCCAGAAACAGATCAGCAGGCTACTGTAAGTCAGCGTGCTGCAAGCTTTAATCTTCCTACATTAATGAATATAAGTGCATCGTATGATGTAAGATTAGACAAAAGCGATGAAACTTATTTTCATAGATTCACGCCTGCATTTACATTTACGAACAACGCATTCTCAGCCAATCAATTTACAGTTGGTGCGGAGTATGGGTACAAGAAAATGTTACAACTAAGAGCTGGTTATGGCTACGAAAAAGGTATCCTAACTTATGACACAAGAACCAATGCATTTACGGGAATAACTGGAGGCTTCACGTTTGAAGTACCTGTGAGTAAAGATTCTGAAACTACTTTTGGTTTAGATTACGCCTACAGACATTCTAATCCATTTGGAGGTTCTCATACATTTGGTGTACGACTTAATATAGGCGAGTAATATCGGTTATACCTACAAATAAAAATTATCTTTGCAATGTTGCGGTTCACTTAGAGCCGCAACATTGTGTTTTTATACAACCAACGAAATAAAAATAATGGCAATAAACTACGTAACCCAACAAGGATATGATTCTTTGATTGAACAGATCGCGCACTTAGAAAAGGTAGAGCGTAAACGTATTACTGGTCAAATAGCGGATGCTAGAGACAAAGGTGACTTGTCTGAAAATGCAGAATACGACGCTGCAAAAGAGGAGCAAGGTCTATTGGAGATGAAAATATCTCAACTTAAAAATACAATGGCTAATTGCAGAGTCATTGATCCAAAAGATATTGACCTAAGTAAGGTGAACATACTTAGCAAAGTACGATTGCTTAATAAAAAAGTAAATAAAGAAGTAAGCTACACCATTGTAGATGAAAGTGAAGCTGATTTGAAAGCGGGTAAAATATCGGTAAAATCACCAATTGGGGAAGGTCTTATGGGTAAAAAACTAGGTGAAATTGCAGAGATTCAAGTGCCTGCGGGGATTATTCATTTCGAGATTTTAGAGATTAGTCTCTAATGACCATCTTTGAAAAGATAGTGGCGGGAGAAATC
Source organism: Chitinophaga pinensis (assembly GCA_945889315.1). Taxonomy (GTDB): domain Bacteria; phylum Bacteroidota; class Bacteroidia; order NS11-12g; family UBA9320; genus UBA9320. The sequence goes on along the minus strand of CAMDBP010000039.1, from coordinate 5,327 downwards.
CTCTGTTATAAAGTCGCTGAGACGCAAGAATTCTTGGCTTTTCTAGACGTATTCCCTGTTAAAGAAGGCCACGTCTTGGTAATTCCCAAAGTAGCGGTAGATTATCTTTTTGATTTAGACGATGTTACCTATAGTGGTCTAACGTTATTTGCAAAAAAGGTGGCAAGGGCCATAGATGCCACTATCCCGTGTGAACGAGTGGGTGTCGCAGTCGTGGGACTTGAAGTGCCTCATGCGCACATTCATCTTATCCCCATACATGATGCAGGTGATGTAAGCTTTGCAAATCCAAAATTAAAATTAGCTCCAGAAAGAATGCACGAAATAGCAAAGGCTATTTCCGATGCATTTCAGTCTTCCTAGTTATTTAACTTTATCTGGGTTTTGACTAATAAAACTAGCCCAACTCCCATAACTTTCTTTTTGCTTAACGAGCTTACCACTCGTCATAAAATGATGGCATATTGCTACAGCCACAGCGTCCGTGGCATCCAACTTAGAATGTTTGGTTTCTATCTTGAGCAATACGTTTACCATAGCAGCTACTTGTTCTTTGGTCGCAGTTCCTTTACCGGTAACACTTTGTTTTACTCTTAAGGGTGCGTATTCAAATACGGGAATCTGACGATTAAGGGCGGCTGCCATACTCACTCCTTGCGCTCGGCCTAGTTTGAGCATACTCTGCGGATTTTTACCCATAAAAGGTGCCTCTAGAGCTACTTCGTCTGGCAAGTAGGTATCCAATAATTGGGTGCACTTTTCAAAAATAGCCTTCAATTTATTGGCGTAATCTGTTTCTTTGCGTAAATCAAAAATGCCCATACTGATGAGCTGCATAGCATTTTTTGTAATTCCTATGATACCATAACCAGCAATATTGGTTCCTGGGTCTATCCCCAAGATTATCTTATCGTAATTGTTATCTTTCGCCACGCTAAGGAGCAAATGTAGCCATAGCCGCCTAAAGATAGTACACTCGTGAGCCACGCATCACAAAGATTTGATTATAAACGAATATATCCTGCGCTAAAGTGGGTATTTAGTATAGTATCTATTTATTTCTTTGTAACACAAGTGTCCAAAATGGGAGCGGGTGTGTTTACGGAAATAGTGGAGAAACTTCGTCAAAATCCATTTTTATGCTTTTTGATTATCTTCTTGGCCCTTATTAATTGGAACGCCGAAGCACAGAAATTCAAGCTACTCATACGATCTGAAATTAGGCTTAGCAATTTGAGCGCTTTTTTAACCATTTTGGGAGGCATGGCAATAAGTAATTTTACGCCAGCGCGGTCCGGAGAGTACATTGGTAGAGGACTGTTACTCAAAAAACTACATCCTGTTAAAGTGGTAATTGCCACGGTAACAGGAAATATTGCTCAGGTCATGATGACCTACGGTATTGGTCTGTCTTGCCTAGTAGGGATGGCATTTTGGGGCGATTATGGTTTTGTTTGGAGGGAATTTAATAAGGTATGGATGCTGGTAATGGTCATGGTTTCCATCACCCTACTCATTTTATTTATTAAGCCAGTATTACGTTGGTTAAAACCACGAATTCCAAAACAAATTACAAAAGTATTTAAGTTAATAAAAAAGTACGATCGTAAATTATTCGCCAAGGTTGTAGCGATTGCATTTATTCGATACATTGTTTTTGCGCTACAGTTTTTTTTACTGTTGCAGTTGTTCTCTAATTTCTCATTGCCTGTGTATACTATCGCTTTAATTCCAATAGCGTACGTGATGCAGAGTGTGGCACCAGTGCCTGCCATATCTGATATAGGAGTTCGTGTTTTTGTGACGACTCTATTATTTGGGAGTTTACTTTCCGATAATGCTATCTTGCACGCTGTGACTGGCCTGTGGTTTATTAACTTGATCTTGCCTGGTTTAATAGGGACGATATACCTGGTGAGCAGCACTGTACGCAATAAATGATAGTTTATATAGTTGTCGTGTTGGTTATGGGATTAGGCTATTATAGCCTGCTTAGCAAGTATACTGAGCTGTGGAACAGCATAATACCGTTGACTATTGATGATTCGTTTGTTACTTCTGTGACTATCGTAGTACCATTTCGAAATGAAGCACAAAATTTAGGTGCTTTGATCAAATCTTTGAATGATTTAGAATTAGGACATCACCAAGTAGAAGTGCTTTTTATAAACGACCATAGTACGGATAACAGTGTAAATGTGATTGCGGATAACGCTATTTCCCTTAAGTATAAGGTGTTGAATAACTCATTAACGGGTAAAAAAGAAGCCTTAAAACTGGCGTGGCAGCACGCTGAAGGAGATATTGTAATGCAAACAGATGCTGATTGTGTATTACCGTCAACTTGGTTGGTATCTATGCTTCATCCTTTTGCGAATGAAAAAGTGCAGTTGGTAAGCGGTCCGGTAGATTTTTATGCAACGACTAATTTTTGGTCAAAGATGGTAAGGTTAGACTTTAATGCACTTATAGCCATAGGAGCGGCACATATAACTTGGAAAAAACCTATGCTATGTAACGGTGCGAATCTGGCGTACCGCAAAATAGTTTTGGAATCTTTTAAGTATAAAGAGAATAAAGCAAGCGGAGACGATATCTACTTGATGCAACATGTGCATACTACAATTCCCGAGGGTATTTGTTTTAATCAAACACAAGATGCTATTGTAATTACATCAGGGCCTCGTCATTATCGGGAATTTTGGAACCAAAGGATACGCTGGGCCAGTAAAAATGGGGATTATGACCTAAAACAAAATACGGTAATACTTGCTTTCGTATGGTTCTACAACGTGGTAATAGTTCTCTCGTTTCTGTCATTTAACAGTGTGGGGTATACCGTAGCAGCATTTTTGGTGGTACTAAAGGTATTAGCGGAAAATAAGTTTTATCGTTCTTTTAGCACGTTTTTTAGTTTATCGGGTTGGTTTAAAACCATACTGCGGGGTCAGCCGTTTCATATTCTGTACATGGCCATTTTGCCGCCGTTATCACAAGTGTTAAAATACCAATGGAAAGAAAGAAAATTAAAATGATAGAGCTTCCAGATTTGGAAATGGAGGTACTTCGACTGTGTATATTCCCAGAAAGTTTTGAAAGCATAATGGCTGAGGTACAATCCGAAAAAAAGGCCAGTGTAATAGCAGATGCCATTAAAAACCTGATACACTATAAACTACTAGTAGCGGCTAATGAGGCCAATAGCTTGACGTGGGTATATGATAGTGACAAAATGCGAGAGAGTTCGTTCAAAGCCACTGCCAATGGTGTGGAGTGGATGGAGTTGAATATCTAAATTATTCTTTTTTAAATCCTAGTCGTTTTCCGGTTGCAAAACCACTCGGATTATTCACGTAATTTTTTTGTTCTAAGGTCATATCGCCCATAGCTTCCATAGGAGGTACGTATAAGTCAAAATCGAGTGCATACAACATCGTTTGCTCTATGATTTTTACGATGGCTGTTTCTTCGATTTCTTGTTGGCTAAAGTTTTTAAACAAAAAGTCTAACTGCCGTTGCCCATCTACATAAAAATGGCCTTCGGAATTTATAAAGAGTCGCGCCAACAAATAGCCTATATCGCCTAGTCGTTGATACTTTAAGGAATCTGAAAGAAAATTGTAGGCCATAATCATACCGCAGTATCCTCTGTCTGGGGCCTCTATTACGTACTTCATTTTACGTACTTCATGATCAGGCGGGAAAGCAAACACGTTCGTATGCATAATAAATGCAATCGTATCGCCACTAAATTTCAGGTGAAATTCGAACTCGCCTTTTTCAAAAAACTGAACCTCTAAGGATGGATCTTTTTTGATAACCTCAGGAGTAAGTTTTTCAGCTATATCTTTAGCACATCTTTTTAGTTCTTCAAACACCGTAAGCGTGTTTCTGTAAATATGTTGTTTTAAGCCCGCTTTCGTGTTTAAACCACCTATAATTCGTACTATATCTTCAGACATTTATTTGTTATTTATTACAAATCTAATTCTTTCTAAAAACATACTAAAAATATGACTATTAGACTATTAAATAAGTATAAATTAAGGTACTTTCGCAACATCCAATTAAGGGTCAATTTAGAATAAAATGTCAGAAACAGCAAAAATCAGCATTCAAGGAGTAGAAACAGAACTGCCTCTAATGGTGGGTTCGGAAAATGAAGTAGGAATAGATATTAGTGGACTACGATCAGCCACTGGAGCTATTACTCTGGATTTTGGGTACAAAAATACAGGGAGTACTACAAGTAGTATTACCTATTTGGACGGTGAGGCAGGAATATTAAGACACCGTGGTTACTCTATCGAAGAACTAGCCGATAAAGCCGAGTTTTTAGAAGTAGCTTATTTGTTAATAAACGGAGAATTGCCTTCTAAGGAGCAATACGACGCTTGGGATAATGAGATAAGAAGACATACGCTTGTAAATACAGACATACAAAATATGTTTGATGCATGGCCTACAGGATCTCATCCAATGGGACAGCTTATTGCGATGATATCTTCTTTATCTTCTTTTTATCCTGAAAGTTTGAATCCAAATTCTGGAGAAGAAGCACGCATGAGAACCATTACCAGATTATTGGCTAAAATGCCAACGCTTTGTGCAATGATCTCTAAAAATAGAATTGGTCACCCGATTATCTATCCTAAAAACAACCTAAGCTACGTAGAGAACTACTTGAATATGACATTCAAGCACGTAACGGAGGATTATGAATTAGATCCAGTATTTGTGCGCGCGATGAATAAGTTACTGATTTTGCACGCAGATCATGAGCAAAACTGCTCTGCATCTACGGTAAGATTGGTGGGTTCTAGTCATGCAAATTTATATGCTTCTATATCTGCAGGTGTTGCGGCTCTGTGGGGTCCATTGCACGGCGGAGCTAATCAGCAAGTAATAGAAATGCTAGAGGCAATAGCGGCAGATGGCGGCGATGCTCAAAAATATATTGATAAGGCTAAAGATAAAAATGACCCGTTCCGTTTAATGGGTTTTGGCCACAGAGTGTATAAAAACTTTGACCCACGAGCGATTATTATTAAGAAATCAGCAGATGAAGTGTTGGAGAAATTAGGTGTTAATGATCCTACATTAGAGATTGCTAAGAAACTAGAACAAGCAGCACTTTCTGATCCTTATTTTATTGAACGTAAGTTGTTCCCTAATGTAGATTTCTATTCTGGTATCATTTACCGAGCTATGGGCTTCCCCGTGGAAATGTTTACAGTACTATTTGCACTTGGCCGTCTACCAGGATGGATTGCACAATGGAGAGAGATGATGGATGACAAACAGCCTTTAGGCAGACCTAGACAAAT
>CAMDBP010000038.1 GCA_945889315.1 Chitinophaga pinensis | reverse complement strand
CGCTCGGTGAGTTCCGGATTATTTCTGTGCACTTTGGTGAGTGGCGACATACTAATGGGGTAATCCATAATAAACGTTGGTTGAATAAGTAAATGCTCTACTTTTTCGCCAAATATTTCGTCTATCAACTTGCCAGAACCCATATTCTCATCTACATCTGCTCCCAATTTAATTGCCGTTTTACGAAGTTCATCTTCACTCATTTGGCTAACATCAATTCCCGTATATTTTTCGATAGCGCCAAATATGGTTAATCTGTCGAAATCTTTACCAAAGTCAATGGTATGTTCCCCAAAAACTACGGCTGAAGTTCCGTTTACATCTTCTGCTATTTGTCGCAGCATTTGCTCTGTCATATCCATCATCCACATGTAGTCTTTGTAGGCTACATAAAGCTCCATTTGTGTAAATTCTGGATTATGCGTGCGATCCATACCTTCATTTCTAAAGTCTTTGGCAAATTCATACACGCCTTCAAAACCGCCTACAATTAGTCTTTTTAAATAAAGTTCATTGGCAATACGCAAATACAATGGTATATCTAGTGCATTGTGATGGGTGATAAACGGACGTGCTGCAGCACCACCTGGTATTGCTTGCAAGATGGGAGTTTCAACTTCCATATACCCTTTTTTGGTAAGGAAATTTCGCATACTTGTTACCGCTTTGGTACGTTTAATAAAAGTATCACGTACTTGTGGATTTACAATTAAATCCACATAGCGTTTTCTGTATCGCTGCTCAGGATCTGTAAAAGCGTCATATATTTTACCATCAACCTCTTTGGGCATGGGCAGGGGATTAAGTGATTTACTTAATACGGTAAGTTCTTTTACATGTATTGAAAGTTCACCGGTTTGCGTGCGAAATACATATCCTTTTACCCCAATTATATCTCCTAAATCCAGGAGTTTTTTGAATACTTCTAGGTACATGGATTTGTCCTCCCCAGGACAAAGTTCGTCTCTATTGAAATACGCTTGAATGGATCCTTGCTCGTCTTGTAATTCAGCAAAACTTGCTTTACCCATTATGCGTCTACGCATCATACGACCAGCAAATGAGATATTTTCAAATTTAGCTGGATCATTATCAAACTGTTCTGCTATTTCAGTGCTCGAAAAGTCTTTGGCATATACATCGGCAGGATAAGGGTTTATTCCCAGTTCTCTAAGTTTAGAAAGTGACTCCCTCCGTTGTATTTGTATGTCGTTTAGCTCCATTGGTGCAAAAAACGTAATTTTTTACTCCATATTGGTTATTCAAGGTGAGATAATCCGTTTTTTTTCAACGGAATTAGAAGTTCAGTTGTCTTAGTTATATCGCATCCTGTTGAAACGCAGGAATACAAATGCTAAAAGACAAATACCTAGGGTAATAAGCGTAACGAATTTATACTTTTCTACGGCGGGAGATACATAAGCGATGGTTACAGAATTTATTCCTTTATCCAGCATTACACCTTGATAAGTGCCATTTACTTGCTCTACGTTAACTTCTTTACCATTAACTGTAGCCTTCCAAAAAGGAGAGAAGAAACGACCAATAACCAACATTCCTTTTTCAGTAGCATTTACCTTGAATTGCTGTGTGCTTGGCTTATCTACCGTTACTGAAATATCCTCACTACTTGACGGCATAGTGGATGACAATGGTGTTGCAAACGCACTGTCCACCAATACGTTATTCCCAAAATCAAAGCTGTCATATACCGTGTTGAGGTGATAGGGTGTTGTTTGATATACCACGCGAGCATAGGGAAACGTTTCCGTTTTTAATAATTGAATACCGGTTACTTGTTCATTTGCCCCGTAACTAGGCTCAAGAATAGTAGTAGTTTGCATAATCTTATCGATATTCATTCCTTTTGGATAGCTATGCTTTAAGGTAAGTGCATAAAAACCATCTACATCGTGACTCTGGAAAAGCATTCCGTGGTTTCTGCGTATAGGACGAATTTTTACATCACCGGGTCTGTGACGATAGAAATTAACATCCTGATTTACCTCATCCAATTTTGCGACATATTGTTTTTCTTGAGCAAGAAGGTCGGCAGGATTAGTCGTGCTATTTTTATAATCTTTATTGACATTGGATAAATTAAAGAATATAATTAACGAAAGAGCAACTCCATACAACCATTTAGGCAAAGCCTTAAACCAGATCATGCCTGAAAGCAAAACAAGACTAAGGAGAGAGGCAAGTGCCCCTGCTTTTGAATATTTGCTCATCTCCGATTTGTTGATGACATTGACTGCTTGTTCTGCCATAAAGGTGCCTGTTGCGGTTTTACTTAACAGGTATAAGAGAAAAGCGGCGGGAATACCTAATGCTATAAAAAGTGTTTTTTTACCGACGCGCAGTTGGTCTATATGGTCGAAGGTATAACCGGCAAGAAGCGCAAAACCAAAAGCGACAAAGAGCATCGTACGGGCGGGTATACGAAATAAGTCAAAACCAGGCAGGTCAAATAGCATCTCAAACAAGAATGCGTTTTTGCCCAAAGCGTGTAGCAATCCAAAAGCAGAGATGAGCATAAGCCATTGTACCCAACGATTTTTATACCCTAGAATAAAGCCAACAAAACCAAATAAAAATGCGGTTACGCCAAAGTAAAATGAAGTTTCCCAGTAGTGATAGATACGTTCTGTTGCCATATACTGGTATTGTATGGGCTCATTACCCTTAAACCATCCAAATAACTTTGGGTGTACCAGCGTAAGTAATTGCTTGTATTCTAACGAACCATCTTGTGCATAGTCTAGGTTAATTTCTTCTCTATTGGTATACGGTATGGTTTCGCTGGTTAGTGCAATTTGGGTACTTGCAATGAATAATGTAAGTACAATGGGAGTCAGATATTTAGCAGCATCCAAGGCTATGTGTTTGTAGGACTCTTTACTTCTAAATTTATGAACTAAATTGACTAAGGCTTGTAGCGCCAAAATGAGCACCAAGTAGAAGAAATATTGCGTATGGCCAGCATAAAATGCAGTTGCTAATAAAAGCGCAGCAGCAAAAACGCGGTACCATTTTCCATCTTGGTGTATTTTTTCGAATTGTGCGATAATCCATGGGTACCATGCTAGGGTGTAAAGTACAGGATAAAACTGCCAACGACAGATCAATACGCAAGAGAACGTAAGTGAAATAGCAGCAATTATACTCGCCCAAAAACTGAGTTGAAAGGCTTTACCCAATTGGTAAACACCCATAAAAAAAAGTGCATAATGAAATACAATTACCATACTTAGTAGGTAAAAGAAATCACCACCAACTTCCAAGAACGGATAAAGTATAAGATGGACGGGATAAAAAAACTGGGTAACGGGGTCTGCTGCATGTATGGTTCCTCCAAAACTATATGGATTCCAAAATGGAATTTCACCTGCGTGATACGACTCTACATTAAACGTAAAAAAAGGTAGGTATTGCTCAAATAAGTCACTCCAATAGCTGCTCCAAAAAAACTGGCTTTCAAAAATTTGCTCGGCAAAAAAATAACCTACAGTAGCTGCGCAAATGGCCAAAGCTGCAAAAATATCTGCTTTAGCAGGGACCGTAATTGTTCTTTTAGATCCCGATGGAGGAGATGTGGTAGCTGTCGTGCCAGATCTAATCTTGAGTTTCTTCTTGGTAGCTGTCATAATCTGTGTTGATATCCCAAAGGTTATGTGCGTATCCGTTTTCAATATTTTCGGCAGCTAAAATACCCATGAGTAAACTATGGTCTTGATTGTTGTATTTAAATGATCCGTATCTTCCCACCGCCTGAAAGTTCTGGAATGTTTTCAGGTACTCGGTCATTACTTCTAAGTGATCCTTGTAGCCCACTTTATAAATGGGGTAACATCTTGGGATTTTGAAAACATGACTGTTAAGAATCTCTTTACCTTGATGTAATCCGGTTTCTATTAGTTCTTTTTTGGCTAGATTTTCAAAATCTAAGTCAGGCATACTCCATTCTGCATCGTCAAAATTACACCAGTATTCTAAGACCAATATGGTAGTTTGCTTATTGCCATAGAGCTCAGGCACCCAGTTTCGAAAATTCGTTATTCTGCCGGTTTTTAGCTGTGGCGAGTGCACATAAAGCCAGTTATCTGGGAAAAGATCAATGCCATCAACTTCTAAATATACCAGTACGGTATTTCTAAATTCCAATTTATTAACAGCGTCTTGAACTGGAGCCGGTGCGCCAGGTAAATGTTTTACCAGTTGCGTAATGGGCATAGAAGAAATAACATGATCGTAAGCAATCTTTTGTTGATTTTCGTCAATAATTCCGTTTACCACAGTGCCATCTACCGAGAGTCCGTGTATGCGTTTACCTAAATGAATGTGACCTCCATTTTGCGCGACATAAGCAGCCATTTTTTCATAAATCTGTCCAGTTCCGCCGTTGGCATAGTAAAACTGATCTACTAGAGATTTATGAGTATTTCCTTTTCCGCCTTTGAATGCATTGAGAACAGCTTCCATAAGACTAAGTTTTTTTATACGTTGTGCTGCAAAGTCAGAATCAAGGTTTTTACAACTGATACCCCAAAGTTTTTCACTGTAGGTCTTAAAGAAAATTTCAAATAGTCTTCTTCCAAATCTACTTACCACCCAGTTTTCAAAGGAGCCATCTGGTTTGGTAGGGGAAAGTCTTTCTTTGGCGTAGCTTAGCATACACATAGCCGAAGTAAACAGGCCTAAGTTGCTAAGTACATTCATCACTTTTAAAGGGTAGTAAAAATATTTACCTTGATAAAAAACACGTGTAATTCTGTTTACTTCTTGGTATTCATCACCCGCTATTTCCAACCAAAGATCATTGATACGTTTATCGGTACTGAAAAATCGATGTGGTCCTAGATCTACGATTTGTCCCCATAGGTTAAAGCTTCGTGACATACCACCTACCTGAGTGTCTGCCTCGTACACATCTACTTTATAACCTTTTTTTGTAAGTTCATACGCGGTAGCCAGACCTGCAGGGCCCGCGCCGATTACACAAATTTTATCTGAATACATTAAAAATAAAGATTGACAAAACTATTTGTTTTATCATGACTTTACAAGTTTTAATAGGCGTTCACTATTGTCTTCGCCGATTTCTTTAAAAAGTGTCCGTCAAAATAGCGTAAAGAGAGACATGGCGAGATGCAACTAATTGTGTGAAAAGTGGTCTAATGTAAAAGAGTCGGTGTATTTTTGTTTTGAAATGAGGAGGTCTATTTGGTTGTGTTTTTGGATTAGCGTTACGGTGCAATTAGCAGCGCAAGGTCCAGAAGTTACAGCTGCGCCCACGCTCTCTAAAACACAATTTGAATTTGTGCCCAATAAAGGTCAGTGGCATCCTTTAGCAAAGTTTAAAGCGAATATACCTTATGGATCATTGTATTTGGAAAATGCTTCCATGGTGTATGATATGATTCATCCAGACGACTACACTCAGATTCAAGAGTGGAAACATGCACATTCTGCCACAATTTCGGAGCAAGTGCCCAGAAGGCATGCAGTTAGAATCAGTTTTGCTGGTGTACAATTTGCCCCCAAGATGGAAATGGTCAATATTCAGAAGCATTATTTTAATTATTTTTTGGGCCAGGATAAAACCCAATGGGTAAGTGAAGTGCATCCCGCAGAAATGGTAAGGTACGTGGAGGTTTACAAGGATATTGATTTTGAAATTTCTGGAAATAAGGATCTGAAATATCAATGGGTAGTGCGCCAACCTACCACTGAGAAAGTTTCTCAGATTAAATGTATTATTAGCGGGGCAGACCATTTAAAAATGGTAAACGGCGAATTAAAAATAATTACGTCTGCTGGAATTTTAACAGACGGGAAACCCTATGTATACCAATATATTGATAATGTATTGGTTGAATTAAAATGTGATTATATATTGGTAGACAGTATTTTATCGTATTCAATAACTTCTGATATTCATCCAGACTACCCGCTTATTATTGACCCTAAACTTATCTTTTCTACCTATTCTGGATCTGTGGGAGACAACTTTGGATTTACAGCTACCTACGATTCGCGCGGTAATTTATATGCAGGTGGCATTGTAGATAATCAAGGACCCTATCCTTTTACAGCTGGAGCATATGATAAAATATGGAATGGAGGGAAAGGACTTGCGCCGGCGGGTTTAAGGTGTGACGTTAGTATAAGCAAATACGATAGTTCAGGAAGCAGTTTATTGTGGGCGACGTATTTGGGCGGAAAATTAGATGAATATCCGCATAGCTTGGTGGTAGATCGGGATGATAATCTAGTGATTCTAGGCACCACTTATTCTTCGGATTTCCCTGTAAGTATGGATGCTTATCAACGTATTAAAAAGGATACAATCATTGAAAACACAGATATCTATGTAACTAAATTCTCGTCCGACGGAAAAATATTATTAGGTTCTACCTTTTTGGGAGGCGATAGAAACGATGGACTAAATCAAAGTTCTCTTTTGCGTTATAATTATTCTGATGACTACCGCGGGGATATCATTACAGACGATGACGGAAATATTTTAGTGGCAACGTGTACTTTTTCTGATAACATGCCAACAGTAAATGCCTTTCAAAATGCCAGAGAAGGCGGATATGATGGGTATGTATTTGAACTCGCGCATGATCTTAAGACCCTTCATTGGGCTACCTATCTGGGAGGAAGCGGTGCGGACGCATTGTATAGTATTAAACTGGGCGCACAAAACAGAATCTATGTAGCGGGAGGAACAACCAGTAGCAACCTAGACATCACTGCAGGTGTATATGGCTCAACCTTAAGTGGAAATGTAGATGGCCTTCTGGCTGTAATTGATAAAACAGACAGAAGTTTGCTTAGATTATCGTATTGGGGCACGCCTGCCTATGATCAGATTTATTTTATAGGTTTAGATGCAGATGAGCGGATATATGCAGCGGGTCAAACGGAGGGAGCCATTACCAAAACGACAGGAGCCTATGGTAGTAGCAATCTGGGTCAGTTTGTTTTTAGAATAGACACCCTCCTTCAGAATGTTGATTTACAAACAACCTTTGGCAACAGAAACTTAAAACCCAATTTAACACCTAGTGCTTTTTTAATAGACGTATGTGATCATATTTACTTTTCAGGATGGGGTTCTAATGTAGATCCAGATCTCCATCCTGGCTCTACTTTAAATATGCCATTCACCGCTGATGCTGTTCAAAAAGAAACAGATGGAGAAGATTTTTACATTATTGTGTTTGGTAGAGATGCCAAAGACTTACTCTATGCTACGTATTTTGGAGGGGATAGCACTGGTGACCACGTAGACGGTGGAACCAGCAGGTTTGATCGCAAAGGTGTTGTTTATCAGAGCGTGTGCAGCAGTTGTCCTGAGCAAGGTAGACGAGGATATCAGGATTTTCCGACCACGTCTGGAGCCGTTTATACCAAAAATCCAAGTGTACGGTGTTCCAACGCTTCTTTCAAAATAGACTTACAAATAAAATCAGCAGTAATTGCAGATTTTATCGTTACGCCGGCAATTGGTTGTGGTCCGCTCAATGCTCAATTCATCAATAAAAGTTTACTTGGAGGGACGTTCTATTGGGATTTTGGAGATGGAGATACGTCTACACTCATTAATCCAAAGCATGTATACCAAAACCCAGGTAAATATATTGCTACCCTCATCGTAATAGATAGTAACACGTGCAATGTATCATCCATATACAAAAGAGAGATAACCGTATTAGCGCAATCCGATGCAGAATTCACGGTAAATTTTGACGGATGCGACAATAAGCTGACGATAGAAAATAAAAGTAAGAATGCGGCTACATACATATGGGATTTTGGAGATAGTACGTTTTCCGAGAGCAGCAATCCTAAACATGTTTATACTTCTCCTGGGACTTTCCGCATAAAGCTTAGTGTAAATCAAGGAACACCTTGCGCCAGCAGCTACGAACAACAAGTGGTAATATCTGCAAAAGTAGTTCCTCAGATTAAACTGTATAACGTCTTTACGCCCAATTATGATGGGCTCAATGATTGCTTTAAGTTTGACGGAGATTTTTTGGAATGTACAGAGTATAGTCTTAAAATATACAATCGATGGGGCGAACGTGTTTTTACCACAGACAACCCCGAAACGTGCTGGACTGGTGGCGTGTATGGTCAAGAGGAGTTATTGCCTGAAGGTACCTATTTTTTTGTAGTTCAATTAGGCAAGGATAAATCAGAAGCAATTTCTGGATTGGTGGAGATGAGGTACTAGCGAGTCGCTTAGACCAAAATGCAGTGCCATTAGTATAGCGTATATTTGCCCAATGAGGATAACGATTACTGCACTACTCGCATTGGCATTTCTGCTTACTCATGCGCAGTTCAAGCATGTAACACTAGATAAAAGTGGTAATCCAAATGAACCTAGTATTGCCGTTCACCCAAAAACAAAATCAATCGTTTCGGCATCCAACATTAATAATTTTTATGTTAAGGAGTTGGGTGATACGGAGTACACAAAAATAAAAAGCACTTCACCTCTTGGAGTATATGGAGATCCGGTTTTGCATTACAGCGACACTTGTTTGTTTTTTGCTCATTTAGCAAAAACTCCTAAAAAAGAATATGGTGATTGGTTTGACAGAATAGTGGTTCAAAAAATAACGGATCCTGTAAACTGGATAGAGAAATCGTATTCGGTAGGATATAATGCGAATAAAATGCAAGATAAGCCTTGGCTATGTTCTGATAACCACAGCGCTCGCTGGAAAGGGAATGTTTACGTAACTTGGACAGAATTTGACACGTACGATAGTGATAATCTACTAGACAGAAGTAGAATCAGATTTTCGAAATACATGGCAAGTTCGGATACGTTTTCTGCAGCAATTACTCTATCAGATACCACAGGAGATTGCTTAGATAGTGATAATACCCTAGAAGGTGTTACGACAGCCGTCGGAAAAAAAGGTGAGATATATGCGGTTTGGGCGGGCTATGACGCCATTTGGCTGGATAAAAGCAACGATGGCGGAAACACATGGGGTAAAGACCGCAGGATTGCAAAACAAACAGGTGGATGGGATATGGCGATGCCACATATTATGCGTGCGAATGGGATGCCCTTTATCGCTTGCGATACGGTTAATGATGTACAATATGTAACTTGGGCAGACGAAATAAATGGGAATGCGGATGTTTGGCTAATCTATTCCAAAGACCAAGGAATGACATGGAGCAATCGTCTTAACTTATCCAAGGATACCACCCGTGCACATCAATACTTTCCGAACATCAGTATAAATCAAAACACCGGTGAGGTATTTGTAGCGTATTATGATTTTGCAGGCTCTAATGAAGGTATTTTCTATAGAGTTGCTATAAGTAAAGTCTCATTAGGCAAGGATTTAAAGGTGATATATGTAACTCAAAATCCTATTCCATTGCCAGGTAGAGCTATTTTTTATGGTGATTACTTAGATATAGACGTGCAAGACAAGTTGATAGCCACGGTTTATACGGCCAATGATTTTAACAATGCAACAAGCATAGAAATGGGTTTTACGGTAGATTACACGAAGTGCATTGCAGATAATGTGAATACGACAAAAAATGATGTAATCGCTATCCTTGATGAAGCGGATAGTCTGGCCTTATGGGTCAACTCCTCAGAGCCCACATTAGTGCGCTACAAGATAAAAGTGAAATCACTTGATAAGTTAGTTTGTGTAAAAAAAGGTGGCGGTCTTTATAGGGCTGAGGATTACCCTAAAGATTCTCATATAATATCAATTAAAAAGCCAGAAGAAGATTGCAAGGTGAAAATAAACGTATCCACAAGAAGGAAATTTGCGCTTAGAAAACAAAAATATAAGCTGACGAACTAATTGTAAATACGCTTATTTTCAGTTGGTTATGCAATTTATTAGGTAAAAATAAAAATACCTTCAACTAGAATAACGAACAGAAGACATTTACGTTGACTTTTAAGCACAAAACCACTTAATTTGCACACTATTTTTTAAAGACCAATATGTCAGATAAATATAACAACGAAGAAGAAAGCCTTTTACAGAAAATCCAAAATAAATCTGGATGTCTTTTATTGGTAATTGGTGCAGCTATGCTAGCATTTGTACTTACAGACTTTGTAAGTTCAGGAACCAGTATTTTTGGTTCTAGCGAAAACAATGTAGGATCAATAGCTGGTCAGCCCATAACGTATGAAGAATTTAATGGGAAGTTCGAAGAACTAAAAAATCAAGTGTTACAAAACAATCCTGGATTTGTAATGGATGAGACTACTTCTGCGCAATACCGAGATGAAGCTTGGAAACAATTGATAGAAGCCAAAACTATTAAGCCTCAACACGA
Organism: Chitinophaga pinensis; assembly: GCA_945889315.1. Taxonomy (GTDB): domain Bacteria; phylum Bacteroidota; class Bacteroidia; order NS11-12g; family UBA9320; genus UBA9320. The sequence continues at coordinate 10,678 of CAMDBP010000038.1, read as the reverse complement.
AAAATTGGGATTATCCATAAGTGCAGCAGAGCTTGAGGATTTGACTATTGGAGACAATACGCACTCACAAATTCGTCAGTCGTTTACTGACCCAAAAACAGGAGTTTTTGATAAAAACAGATTGGTGAGATTCCTAAAAGAGGATATTAATGCTAATCCAGAGGCTTTGAAAAGTTGGAAAACCTTTCAAGATCAATTTACGGCAAGCTTAGTTGCTCAAAAATATTCTGCATTGATAGCGAGTTCTTTTTACGCTACGGATCTAGAGGCAAGAACAAAAGGTCAGGATGAACGTAAATCTGTAAATGCAAGCATAGTTGCAATCCCTTATCAGCAATTAGCAGACTCGTTGTACGAGGTGTCTGATAAACAATTAATTTCTTATGCCAAACGATTTGGAGAGAAGTACGAGCAGAAAGCGAGTAGAGATATGGAATTTGTAAATCTTTACGTTATACCATCAAGAGAGGATTCACTTAGAATGCTTGATTGGTCTGCAGAAGCGATTGAGAAATTTGCAACCACTAAAGAAGATTCTTTATTTGTTAGCATCATGAATAGTGAAACACCATTTGATCCTAGCTTTAAAGTGAGAGGTTCTTTTTCTCCAGAAATGGAAGATAATATTTTTGGTGCAGAAACGGGTAAAGTGGTTGGACCATTCCAAAAAGATGGCGTGTATACACTATTTAAAGTATTAGCTACGGGTACGGATTCGCTTCGTTCCGTAAAGGCAAGTCATATTCTTTTTAGCGTATTTGGTACTGATACAGCTAAGGCAGAAGAAGAAGCAAGAGCGGTATTAGCAAAAATCAAAAGTGGAGAAACTACGTTTGCCGCGGAAGCTTCTTTGAAAAACTACGACGCTACGCGCAGTACAGGTGGCGATATGGGCTGGGTACGTGAAGAAAGTGGTGCTTATCCAAAAAGATTACTAAACACCTTGTTTAATAGTGGTGATGGTAATTATGTAATAGTGAGAAGTGAGCAAGGCGTGCATATAGCAAAAGCCACGAGTGGAGTAAGCCGTAAAACAGTACAGGTTGCTGTATTAGATCAAAGTTTATACGCAAGTTCAACCACAGACGGCGACGTGTACAAGCTAGCTGGCGAGTTATTAACCAAAGCACAAGGAGATAAAAGCTTTGAAGAAGTAGCCGAGTCTATGAACATCACGAAACGTGTGGCGAATAGAATAACAGAAGAAAATAGAGCAATTTCAGGAGTTTCAGAGTCTAACAAAATAGCGCGTTGGTTATTTGACGAGAAAACCAAAGAAGGCGATATTTCTCCAATAATTGACCTTAACGGAAGTTACTTAGTAGCTAGAGTTTCTAAAATGAGAAACGCGGGATTACCAGATGCACAAGACTTGAGAGGCGAATTAGAAATGTTGGTTAGAAATGAGTTGAAAGCGAAAGATCTTATACCGAAGATGGAAGGAGCTTTAGCCAAAGCAAAAACGGCAGACGCTTTAGCAAAGGCGCTTGGAGTGAATGTAATAGCAGCACCTGCTACTTCTTTCATGACGGGAAGTTTGGCATTTATTGGTCAAGACGAAAAAATTATAGGTACAGTATTGGGCACGCCTGCGGGCAAACGTTCTGAGGTTATAGAAGGTAAAGGTTCTGTGGCGGTGGTTTTCGTAAACAATGAAAATCAATACGATCCAGCTGATATTGCTTCGGTAAAAATGCAACTTAAAATGGAAAACTCTCAATCTATAGAAGGTGACATTCAAATGGCGCTGAGCAAATTAGCAGATGTGAAAGATACACGTTACAAGTTCTACGATTAATATCTTTGCTCTCAACGTATAATAATATTTCATATTCAAAGGTGGGGAGTGGTCCCCACCTTTGTTTTTTACACGGATTTTGCGAGAACAGTTCAATTTGGGACGATTTAATTGCCCATTTAGCATTGCGTTATACGTGCATTGCAATAGACTTACCGGGCTTTGGTAAAAGCAGCCAAATGGCTTTTGGTAGCTTAACGCAAGTAGCGAGACAAGTGCATGAATTACTGGTATCTGAAGATGCTTTACATACCATTATGTGGGGACATAGTTTGGGAGGATATATTCTAGCAGATTATATGGAGCAGTGCGGCACTGAGCTTAGAGGAGCAGCATTTGTGCACTCCACAGTTATGGCAGATAGTGCTGAAAAAAAGTTAAATAGGGAAAAAACAATTCGGTTTATTGAGAAGAATGGGACCAAAGAATTTTTCAGACTCTTTATTCCTGGCCTAGTAGCGCCCTTGAATGTAGATATAGCCAAGGAAAAGATGACACCAATGGTAAGTTCAACGCCAACTAGCTCGATAATAGCAGGATTGGAAGCAATGAAAAATAGGGAAGACAAACGAGCCGTCCTGTCCCAATTTAAGAAGCCTGTGCTTTGGCTTAAGGGAGAAGAAGACACTCATTATCCTAAAGATGAAGTGTATAAATTGGCAGCCCTATGTGCGATTTCTCAAGTAAGTGTACTTGAAGATGTCGGCCATCTGTCGATGCTTGAAGATCAAAAAAAATGCCTACACGAGGTGCAGGCATTTTTAAATTTTGTTGAGTCCGTTTCAGGCACTTAATCAGTGCATCAATAATTTTTAAAGGTCTATTTTATTCGTTGCCAATCGGATGTACGACCTAGCCAGGTCATGCCCATTACATAGCCGCGAAGCTTCAATACTTTTTTATTATCGCCCTCAAAGTAAACATATCCATCGTATGTTTTACCTTCAGTAGGATCGTAAATAGTTCCTTTCTCCCACTTTTGTTCAGAGGCATTCCATGTAAAACCATTCATAATAACCATACCTAAACGATCTCTGTTACGCAGGTTAGCTTTTGGGTTGTTTGGATCTTTTTTGGGTGTTCCGTCAGGATTGTTTGGCACTGTTAGCATTTCAATTTTACCGTAGTACTTGTCATTGGTACCTTTGTAAATACGTATTTGAGCCGTTTTGTCGGCATTCCAGTACGTTCCTTTTACGTCGTCAGCTACTAACGCGGTTACAATCCACGCAAAGGTTGCTAAAACAACAACACTTGCTACTAATGTTAATGATACTCTTCTCATATTAAATTCCTTTGATACGTCAATAATACAGAATTGAAATGAGTTTTTTACGCCACTCGTAAAAAATGACATCAGGAATATAGCGAATGGGATACTTAAAGCTCTCTTAAAAAGAACTTTAGAGGAGTAATATTATTTTTTAACCAGTCTATTCGCTTTTTGCCAAGATCCTGCGTTGTACGCTTCTATACCATTTTGTTTCAGCACAGAAACGGCACTACCACTTCTCATACCACTTGCGCAGCATGCAATAATGGGTTTGTCCCATTTTTTGATGGTTTCTAACTTAGCACTAATGTTGCCTAGCGGCATGTTTTTACTTCCTTTTACATGACCACCCGCATATTCACCAGCACTTCGCACATCTACAATGATGGCACCCTCTTTTATCTTTTCAGCAAGGTCTACACTCGGGCCGAATAACTTTTTTATAAAACTTAACATTGAGCACAAATGTGTGTTATTCAAACAAAACGTAGTGCAACTAAAGTTACGAAGAACTACATTTGAGTTGAGAAGTATGACAAAGACAAAAGTATATGAAGCTTGCATGGCGAAAGTAAATACGCAATTGGCCGAACTTCAGGCGGCTATTGATAAAGTGCAAGAATCTATTGTAGGGGAAGAAAACAGTACATCTGGAAATAAGTATGAAACGGCACGAGCGATGGGACAGGAGGAACTAGACAGGTTAAATCAAACCATGAATAATGCTATACGTGAGAGAAACATATTGAGCCAAATAAGTCCAGAAAAGGGATGTAGCTCAGCTCAACTTGGAGCGGTTGTAACTACCGATAACAAACAAATGTACATCAGTGTGGGCATTGGCAAATTAGAAGTAGAGGGGCAAATTATTTTTGCTGTGTCGGCTGTATCGCCCATAGGTCAGGCAATCATGGGATTGTTACCAGGAGATGATGTACTATTTGCAGGAAAAAAGGAAAAGATTATTGCCATTGAATAACTGAAGATTTAGCTAAGTAATAGAAGAAAATCTCAGAAGAGACCTAAATTCTATAATGAATATTATACAGCAGTAATCGTCTCATTTCTTGTAACCTGCCACACGACACATAATTGATGTCCTCCATTTTAACGAAACATTCGCCATCTTTTTGTCCGTATTCGTCAATAGCTAAAAAGTGAATTTCTTCGAAATTTACATCAATTACAAAGCAGGCGAGGTATAATTCTTTGGTATCCACCGAGCAAATAAGATTTTTTTCTTTACACTCAGTTAGTACAGCTAAAAAGTCACCTGTATTTCGTTCGCTATTTTCGTACGTTTTTGAAAGTCGTTCAAGTTCGGCCTTATTGTGATACAAAAAATGAATACTGCGACAGATTTCGTCATCTATATCTATACGCTCTATATCAATTATTTTTAACGTTACTATGCCGTCATATCGCCCGTATTTGGATAGGTGTTCAATGGTTACCAATTCTTCATTTGCAGCAATAACAAATCCTATCCATGACGATGTTTCGCCATACATGCTAATCGATATTATCCTTTTGTTTTCTATGGATTGCGTAAAAATGGTTTGAAACATAGTTTCAAAGTTAATCGAACCGCCGAAACTATAAGCTGCGCTTGTTGGGTGTTAAGCTAATCCATAATCATACCTTTGCTTTATGCAAATAGTATCGTGGAATGTGAATGGCGTTAGAGCGTCGGTGGGCAAAGGACTTATAGACATCATAACCCAAAGTGGCGCTGATGTGTATTGCCTGCAAGAGACCAAGGCACAAGAAGATCAAGTAGTAGAGGCATTAGCAGATTTAGATGGCTTTCATATATATGCCAACTCAGCCACAAAAAAAGGATACAGTGGTGTGGCTATTCTGAGTAAGGTGGAGGCCGTAAACGTTACGCACGATATAGGTGTGCCGGAGCACGACGAAGAAGGAAGAGTGATTTGTGCAGAGTTTACGGATTTTTACGTGGTTAATGTGTACGTGCCCAACAGTGGTTCCGGGTTGAAAAGGCTCGACTATAGAGCAACTTGGGATGCTGCTTTTAGAAACTATTTAGCTAAATTAAACGAGCAAAAGGCAGTTATAGTAACCGGAGACTTTAATGTTGCGCATACCGCTTTAGACCTTAAGAACGACAAACCTAACTACAATAAAACCAGTGGCTACACCCAAGTGGAGATAGATGGGATGAGTGATATACTTAGCATAGGTTTAAAAGACAGTTTTAGGGAACTTAATCCTACCACAGAAAAATATAGTTTTTGGAGTCAGCGTTTTAACGCTAGAGCCAGTAACGCAGGATGGCGAATCGATTACTTTTTAGTGTCCGAAACGCTTATGCCAAAGGTAACAAGTGCGTTTATAGACAATGACGTTTTTGGCAGTGATCATTGTCCGGTTGGAATTATTTTGTCTTGAGATGGACGTATATGAATGCCTGTTTAGCGATGTTCAATTGCTAAAGTAAACTTCCATTCACCTCTCCAGGAACTACCAAATTATATCCCCATTCTTTATTTATTTTTTGAATCAATCTTACACTCAGCATTTGAAGGTCTTTTTCAATGGTTTGGTGTATGAAAAAATTAATCTGTTCTATGCCTTGGTTTTTCCATTCGGTGAGTCTTTCAAACCATTCGTCTAGCCGTTCTAAGTCACTTTCATGATTGGCTCCTGTAAAACGAACAAAGCAGGTAGGAGTAGTTAGTCGCATATGTAGTATGTCCCTTCTGCCAGCGGTATCGGTTATGGTATTTCCTACCTTATTCTCTTCTAGTAAGCAGTATAATTCATCGGCTATCCAGCGATCATTAAACCAATCTGCATGCCTAAGTTCTGCGGTTAAGGGTAGGTCTTTGGGCCAAGCTTCTATAAAATTGGCAAAGTCATTAAAATTACTGGGACCATAATTTTCATTCATTTGTAAGAAAACGGTCCCTCGTTTTTCGTTAAAATGAGAGATGGATACAAAGAAGTCGTTCAACTCGTTTTCACAATTTTTGAGACGACGAAACTGGCTAATGAGCTGAGGTACTTTTGGAAAGAATGTAAAATCGGGAGCCGATCGTTCGTGCCATTTATCGACGGTTGCGGCAGAAAAAATACGGTAGTAAAAAGCATTCATCTCAATTGCATTAAACTGGGTAGAGTAATAGGTAAGCTCATCTTTGGTGCCCTTTGGATAAAATCCTTTGAGTTCGGTCTTTGCCCACCTGGGGCAGCCTACGTATATCTTCGGTTGACCATCTTTCTGGGTACTGTTAATTAGTATTCTGCGGGTGTCAAGATGATCTGTAGGTAGCCTAAGATCGAGTATTGCCGGATTATCTACTTTGCCAAATTTCAAGGTATTATTTCATTTAGCTGTTCTCAGTAGATGATAGCTTTGGACATAACGTAAAGCAAAAATAGTTATTTAGACCGATTGGCAGTAAACTCCTTGTAGTAAAAGAAGCAACACGATTTGAGGTAATGATGTACTAAAAAAAGACTCGCTAGTGGCGAGTCTTTTTTGTGGTTTGGTATATCCTTTGATTAACCTAAACTATGTGTTTATTATCTTACTGATGTTTCAGTGTAATGGTAATAGTATACGTAACACCTGAAGTTCCTCCTATGTCGGCTCCGTCAATTGTATCTGCGAGTTTCATGCTAGTAGCGGTTAGCTCATTAATCGTATAGCTGGTTTGGCCATCTTCTATTAGTTTAGTTTCATCTGCATTAAAAGCCCAGTTAAATGGAGATGTTTGAGGATCTAAATCATCGCATTTTGAAGCACCTTCATCATAAGTACCTGTTCCGTCCTTTTTATAAATAGCTAAATTATCGTTGTCACATGCATCTGAAAGTGCATACAAATCCGTAATAACAATTCCTCCAAATTCTAAAGCAGGACTTATGGTAACGGCAGTTGTTATCCAAGGTGATGCACTAAGTAATTCAGTTTTGGTTGGCACTGGTTGTTTAGGTACAACAACAGTTTCTTCTTCTTTACATCCTGCAACGATGAGCAGCGAAAAAAGTAAAACACTTAAAATTGATTTTTTATTTATCATGGTTCAAAAGTGAAGAAAAAAGATTAATAGTACTACTTTTTTTTACGGCTTGTAAGGTGATTAACTTGTTTACTGGAATATATATTTACGTGAATTAAGAATAAAATATAGCGGATTGAATGTACGGCAAGCGCTTAATTCAACAGTCTCGAGACAAGAGTATTGTATTCTAGGGTCAATTGTGTTTTGTAACATATTGAAATTCAATCCCTATTGCACGAAATTATAATTTCGTGCAATATTTGAATCATTTTTTATAAATTGACATAAATTTGACATTATGTCATCGGGATATAAAATAAAGCTAACAATGAATAAAAGTATTTTACCAGTAGGTTTGATGGTCATCTTATCATTGGCTTGCGCCTCACGAATGAATTACAACGATTCTAACTACGAAGTGGTTTGTCAAGGTCAAGACGCTAAGGGAGGGTATAAAATAAATGTATACATGTCTAATTGGGATGAAAGGCTAGCCATACAACAGGCGAAGGAGCGTGCTATTCACAGCGTCATGTTTAAAGGTGTAAAGGGTTCAGATTGTGCTGACAAGCCTCCGTTGTGCACAGTGACTTATGAGACAGGAAAGGCATACTTTGATAATTTTTTTGCGACCAAAGAGTATGCATTTTATGTTTTCGATGTCAAAAAGATAGCGGCCGATGCGACTAATCCAAAGTTAGGGTACACCGTGTCTATTAATTATAGCGCTCTTCAAAAAAAGCTAGCGCAGCAAGGCTATGCTTTTGCTATGGTTGATGGAGATTCGACAACGATTGATGGGGAGTAAGGACTTCAGGAATTTTAAAAAAAGCAGGTGTTAAAATTTCAAGCTGGAGGATAACAGCTGCTATACCCAACAAAGGCCAAATTCATCTGGCGTGTTATCCTTGTTAGGCTCAACCTGTGCTTTATGAGATTCGTTATAGGATTCAATAAAATCTTCAATCCTAGAAAATTGGTTTGCTTGACAAAATTCAGACACATTTTTCTGTAACTTTATTTCTACTAGGATGCTCAATAGACTTGGCGTTTGAAGTGTTCTTTTAGACAATTCTTGGTAGGATTCCAGTACTGTTACGACCTGATAGTCGTTCCAGTTATGTAGAATGCTTGTAAGTTCTTCGTGACTAATTTCAGAGGTTATTGGGACGTACTGTTTCATCATCTATTAAACTGTTTTAAAAATCTGAACAAATATATCAGTACGATTATTACTTAGCCCATATTAAGCCCGTATAAGCGGTAGTATGTTAGTTTACAATTATTTAATACTAACAATAGACACTAATTATTTACAAGGTTTAAAACTAATAGTCTTATATTTGGCTCATAATAAGCCCACAAAAACGTATGAAATTTGAATATTCACATCTCGTAGAAGATGTACAGAAAAAGGCTGTTATACCTGTAAATAGTGTTCGCGATGTTAAATTTCTAAAAGAGGATATAGAGTCTGTTACGGGATTAACGATTAGCTACAACACACTTCGCAGATTATTTGGCTTTTTAGAGAGGACCACCCCATCGTTAATTACACTTAACATATTATCTCAATATCTCGGGTTTAAGTCCTACGCAAACTATCTAAACAACAAGAGTAATTTTGACGATTGGTATTTTTATCAGAAGCTACTTCATATGCAGACTTCAAGCAAAATAAGCGCTGAAGATGTCAAACTCTTGAACATTGGCTTATTAAATACCTCGAATATAGCGCCAATTGCTAGCTGCATTGGTTCGTTTGTGGAGAGAGATGACGCGAAGAGTCTCTCGGTAATTTTTAGTGGCTTAGTCCTAGATAAATTGCCAGAAGGTCCTCAAATGAAATTTGGTACCATACTATCTCATTCGTTCTATCGGATCTCCAGAAAAAAGGCGGTAGCTCTGTACGAAGTGCTTCTGCCTATGGATACATTTAGAAATACTGTTCCTTTATCGTATATAGATTATTCAAATCTTAACACGTTATACGGCGATGTTGTAATTTTGATTAGAGCGCTTAATGCCAACGCCTCAGATGTCTTTTTTGCGAATCTAATCCTCGAATACAGGCATTTTTACAACGGCAGTGGGTTTCAAAACAAGGAGATTCAACTGCCTAAAAATAGTAATTCTCTGCATAACGTATTATTGGGAAGATACTACGGATATAAAATAATGGCGAGTGAAACCACAGATCCTGTCCTACTTCAAGAAATTCTTAGGCAGTGTAAACAGCGCAATATGACTCACTTTTCACAGGAGTTATTCCTAGCACTTATTCTTAAAAATGAGATGAATACGTTAGCTACGATTCTCGATTTATACTATGAAGAATTATTGGAGTTCGATCGTTGGAATGCAAAAACAACTATTTCGATTGCCTTAATTAGTCTGGCCAATTTAAATGTATTTACCAATGATTTAAAGCCCGCTCGAAGAAACTTAGAATTAGTAAAGCTAGAAAAGGCAGAACTGAGTTATCATAATTATCTGGGTCTATTTTACCACTTTACCTATTTAAAAATCAGTTTTGCAGAAAACAACAAGAAGGACAATGCCTCATCGCTGGCAGAGTTACATAGGCTTATAACCCTAACAGGTTTTAATTACTTCAAGACTATTTCTATCCCTTTTATTTTAAAGTCATCGGCACCAAAACACTAAATGGGATACCTGTTTTTTTCGATTCTGTTTTATGCCTTAAACAACGTACTTTGGAAAAAGAGCCTGGAAAATGGGTCTGTTGCGCTTATCATGACATACAGAGCTTTTTTTACGAGTCTGATAACCGTGTTGGTCGTTGTAATGTTGGATCTAGAATGGATGAGTAACGCTGAATTCTGGCGAATAACGGTAGGGTCTTTTATAGGCGTTATCGGACTTGTATGTATGTTGTTGGTGATAAAAAGAGCATCGTTACAGTGGGTTGGGATATACAATCTAATAGGCGTTTTTTTTGCCACGATATACCTTGTGTTTGTCAAGCATATTAGTATTTATGTATCGCTTTTGGGTGGCGTTATTATTATCGTGGGGTTTAGTTTATTTCTGTTTGCTTCGCGTGAAACCCAACTAAAAATAACAGTAAAGGAGCATGTACTTCTTTTGTTAATGACCTTAAGTTTCTCGGGTGTGTCTATTATCCGGTGGGAAAACCTAACAGCCCACATTTCACCTTTATTAATCATAGCAAATCAAGAAGTTATGGTTTTATTTTTGGGTGTATTATGGGTGCTTAGGCAACGAAAAAAAATAGACATAATCGGGCAATCTAAGATTTTTTTGAAACCCGTGGTAATCATGAGTATTATCATTCTTTTAGCGCAATTTTTAGGACTACTGGGTCTCAAAATAACAGATCCTTTTATAGCGAGTTTATTGTACTTAGCTACACCCTTAAACACCATAGTATTCAGTTTTATTTTTTTTAAGGAAGAGCTAAGTTGGAAAAATATAGTAGCTATTGTCCTTATTGCATTGGGTGCATTTTTAGTACACTACAGCGAGAGTTGGTAAGGGTGGGTGTTACCAAATAAAAAAGCCACCTGCAAGGTGACTTTTTTATTTGTGGAG
>CAMDBP010000037.1 GCA_945889315.1 Chitinophaga pinensis | reverse complement strand
GTGAGTCTGCACTTATTTGCAACATGCCATTGGAAAGATCTGCCAAATGTTGAATAACTTGAGTAGGGGTTAGGTCTTCTTCATTCCAAGCTTTGGATGAATTAACCATGAAAGAAGCGATGTAATTAATGTACATTTTTTTCAAGTCTCCTTCTTCCATATCTTTAGCCCCGTCAATCATATCAATGAGATTACGACCATAATATCTGTATTTACTTAATACATCTTTATACCCAAGATGTTCTGGTTTTACGGCTTTGGCAGCTGGCTGAGGGTTAGGAAAATCGTTATCTATATCGAGCTCATAGTTGGCAATTTCGTGCATGTGGTCCCAAACAGTCTTTTCGTAGTTTGTTTGGTTTTTTAGTTCTGGATTAAGGTTAACCATTACTCTAAAAACGGTATGGGCTAGCACATTTCGTTTATCGCGGTCTTTCTCCAGCATAAGATGTGCAACCATTTCTTGCACACCGCGGCCGTATTCCGTTAGCTTAATTTGTTCTTGTTGCGTGTTGTAGGTTAAATCCATATACTGTTGGCAAAGATAAAGATGAGGGCACAAGTTTACGCTTTTAAGTGGTGTTGTTTTCCACTTCTTAACATTTAAACGTAAATATCTGTGCCATCCAATACACTCACACTTTTTTTTAGCTCGGCAAGTCCTATTATTGATTGGGATAGTCTTATGAATTTTACATTACTTGTATATTATGAAAAAGTTATTATATATTGCGTCTTTATTTTTCTAAAAGCTAAGTTTATGAAGAAACAATTAATCAAATTTCTAGGAGTTTGTGCGTTGCTGCTTTTTGCAGTAGTTGCACACGCTCAAACACGATCTGTTACCGGGATGGTTACGGATTCAAAATCACAGCCTGTTACTGGGGCGGTGATTAAGGAAAAAGGAACGTCTAATAGCGCCATATCTGGCACTGATGGTCGTTTTAGCATCAAAACAACCACAGCTGCGCCTATACTCCAAGTCAGTTTTATCGGCATGGCAGATCAAGAAGTTACTGTTGGTACGGCGAACAGTGTTACCGTAAAGATGCAAGCCGGTGAAGATGCACTTAACGAAGTTATTGTGTCTGCACAAAATATTAAGCGTAGTACGCGTAGTATTGGTTATGCAATGTCTTCTGTCACTACTAAGGATATCACCGAAGGAGGTGATCGTTCGGTACTGAATGGGATGCAGGGTAAAATGGCGGGTGTTGATATTAACTCAGCAGGAAGTAATCCTGGTGCTTCTACTCGAATTGTGATTAGAGGTATTCAGTCTATTTCTCAAGATAATCAACCACTTATCATCATTGATGGTGTACCGATGACTAACAGTTCAACGAATAATACCTCTTTAAATGGTGGTTTTGACTTTGGTAACGGTTTAAATGCTGTAAATCCTGAAGATATCGAAAATGTACAAGTACTTAAGGGATCTTCTGCATCTGCGCTTTATGGATCTCGTGCTGCAAATGGTGTAATTTTAATTACTACTAAAAAAGGTTCTACCAATGCAAATGGTAAAAAAGCTATAGGTATTGACCTTGGTTTTGATGCTACGTATAGTAGCGTTTTAAAACTGCCTACTTTTCAAAATTCATACGGACAAGGTTGGAGTGCGACTCACGCTTTAGATGAAAACGGTTCATGGGGTCCTACTTTTGACGGGAAGTCTCGAGTAATCGGTCGTGAAGTAGATAACTCTCAGTTACTTGCTCCATATTCTGCGTTGGAAAATAATGTTAGAGACTTTTTTGAAAGAGGTACTAACTACAAAACACATGTTGGTATAAACGGAGGCAGTGAGAAAAGTAGCTTTTACGCGTCTTATTCTAATGTAAAGCAAGATGGTATTATCCCTACCGATGAAGATCGTTATGACAGAAATACATTGGCTTTCAGAGGAAGTCAAAACTTTGGGAAAGTTTCGATGTCTGCATCTGCAAACATGTCTAATACCAATAGCCAATTTGTGTTGTCAGGCCAACAAGAAAATAATATCTACCGAAACATATTAGATATTCCTAGAAATATGTCAGTAATCGATATGCAAAACTATCGCGACAAATTTTATAGTATCAACGATTATTTTACTCCTTACGGGACTACAAACCCATATTGGGCTTTATATGAAAATGGTAATGAATATGATGCGACTAAGTTCTTTGGTAGTGTAGAGACTAAAGTTGATTTAGCAACAAACCTAAAAGGGGTGTACCGTTTTGGATATGACATTGAAAACAATGACATTAGCACGTATGAAGCAATATTGCAACCTACGGGTCCTAATTCAACGGTTAATAACCTAGGTTCTGTTACGGAACAAACTATCGCCAGAAAACAATATAACCACGATTTTAACTTACTCTGGAATAAGGAAATTAATCCTTTACTATCAGTAGACGTAGTGGCAGGTGCTAACTTGAATGAAAGAGGTTCATCTAGTTTGTCATCAAGCGTTGCGGCTTTAGATATTGAAGGTTTCTATAATCTTTCTAACAGTCCAGCTACTCCTACTGTTGAAAGAAATGATCAATTAAGAAGACTTTTTGGTATTTATGGAGTTGCCTCAGCAGCCTATAAGAATATGTTATTCTTAAACTTAAGTGCAAGAAATGATTGGTCTTCAACACTTCCTGCAGAGAACAATGCTATTTTCTATCCAGCAGCTAACTTAAGTTTTGTGTTTACAGATGCAATATCAAGTAAACCTTCATGGTTAGATTTTGGTAAGTTAAGAGTAGGGTTAGGTAATACAGGTAACGATGCACCTATATATGTAGTTAATTCTATCTATACGCAAACAGGCATAAGCCTTCCATTCCAAGATATGACGTTCCCACTAGCAGGTGGTACTAACGCATTTACAGCAGGAAATCTAATTAAAAATCCAGATTTGAGACCAGAGATTACAACTGAGATTGAAATAGGTACAGATTTAAAACTATTAGATGCGAGAATGAATGTTGAACTTACATACTACAACCGTGTTACTAAAGGTCAAATTTTGCAAGTGCCTGTTTCACCAGGTAGCGGCAGTGGATACTATTGGGCTAACGCAGCAACTGTTGAAAATAAAGGTTTAGAAGCATTAATCTCTTACCGAGTTATTAAAAACGAGAATGGATTTAACTGGACTCCTTCTGTAAACTTTACACGAAATAGAAACCAAGTAACAGATTTAGATGACGCTGTTGACAGAGTGAGCTTAGGTGGATTAAGTACCATTGGATACTATGCTATGTTAGGTCAGCCTATCGGTGTATATGAAGGTTCTACCTATCAATATTCTCCAGATGGAGCAATTGTTGTAAATACGCAAGGCCTTCCTATTACAGGAGCTGAAAAAGTTACGTATGGCAATTCTCAAAGAAATTACATAATGGGGATCAAGAATAACTTTAGCTACAAACAATTTAGTCTAGGTGTTTTATTTGATATTAGAAAAGGTGGTTTAATGTATACACACACAGCAAGCTTATTATCTTGGACAGGACAGTCAGCTACGACTACGTTTAATGATAGAAAACCTTTTGTTGTGCCAAACTCAGTAGTGGAATTAGAAAACACAGACGGATCTAAAAGCTATGTAGAAAATACTACACCTGTAGATCCTGCAGATTTACACGAATATCATACGAGTGATGCACGCGATGCACAGTATGTTATTGATAAATCATTCACTAAACTTAGAGAGTTGGCATTGACCTATTCTCTTCCAAAATCATCGTTAGAGAAAATGCCATTTGCAGGTGTTTCGATAAGCCTTATAGGTAGAAATCTATTTATATGGACTCCATCAGAAAATCAGTTTATCGATCCAGAGGTAACTACTTTTGGTAATGGTAACCAAGCAGAATACGGCGAATTTGCGGCAAATCCAACAACTAGATCTTACGGATTTTCACTTAAGTTTAACTTTTAATAGATAATAAAAATGAATAATATTTTAAAATATACATTAATAAGTATGCTTGCATTTTCTTTTTTTGGATGCAAGGACTATCTAGATGTAAATACCGACCCAAACAATCCTCAAGATGTTTCGGTTGATTTTATTTTGCCTGGTGCTCAAGCTAGCGTCGCGGCAACGTTTGGTGGCTCATTCCACAACCTAGGGGGCTTTTGGGCTCAATACTATACGCAAAGTCCTACTGCAAGTCAGTATAAGAAAATAGATGCGTATAACTTAACAACTGATTTCTATAACCGTGAGTGGACCGAAGCTTATGCTGGTGGTTTAAATGACCTAGAAATCATTAGAACAAAATCATCTGTAGATGGAGATAATGCATATTACTTAATTGCAACGCTTACTCAATCTTTTGCAATGCAAATGTTAGCTGATTTGTATAATGATATTCCATTTACGGAAGCGTTTAAGGGCGTTAGCGATGGGATAATTAACCCTAAGTTTGATAATGGTGCTGATGTTTATCCTATTCTTTTAGCAAGAATTGATGAGGCTGTAGCTCGTTATCAAGATGGAGATATGGGTAAAGATCCAGGGTCTAGAGATATCATTTATGGTGGAGATATGGACCAATGGGTACGTTTTGCTAATACACTAAAATTGAAAATGTATATGCGTATGTCATACACAAGTATGGCAAATCCAGCGGCAGTTCAAGCACTTTTGACAGAGGATAATTTCATTACAGAAAATGCGGAGATGACGCAGTTTGCAAATGAGCCTGGTAAACAAAACCCTATGTACGGTGTTGATGTACAATTTCTTAAAGGTGTGAACCAAAGAGCAAGCAGAACGCTTTTATGGGTTCTAGATTCTTTCTCAGATCCTAGACTGGGTGCTATATTCACGCCAAGCGCTAGTGGACATAGAGGTAACGACCAAGGAGATTACGATAATCTCGTAGTTAAAGGTACGGATTTGTCTACTCCTAAATACAATGCGTTAACACCAGTGTACTTAATGACAGTTACAGAGAAAGATTTCTTGGTAGCAGAAGCACAAGTTAGATATAATGGCGGAGCAGGTGCTCAGGCCGCATACGAAGCAGGAATTGAGAGTTCATTTGCGTTGCATGGTCTTTCAGGAGCTAGTGACTTATATGGAGCTGGAGGATTTTACGAATACGTATCCGGTGGAGCCATAGAAACAGAAATAGGGCAAATCATGAATCAAAAGTGGATTGCCTTAGCTAATGTCTCTAACCTTGAAGCTTTCTTTGAAATGAATAGAACCAACTATCCTCCATTAAGCGCTAACGCTAAGGGTACTCCGGGTGGATTCTTTGAGCGCACAACTTCGTATACGTCTGTTTTGCCAAATGGTCAAACGCCAAGAAGATTATGGGTGCCAGAGATTGAAATTTCTAGGAATAATAAAGCTCCTGGTCAAGTGGGAAATATATACACCAAAGTATGGTGGGACAAAAAATAATTAAAATTAAAAAATACAATGAAAAATAATATTTTATTCATAGCAGGAATTGCTCTTTTTGCATTCACGGGATGTGAGAAAGAGACAACAGGGGGATTGTCGAAGGTGACAAATTATCCCTTAATGGAAGTGGCAGGTCCTACAACTGTCTATTTAGAAGCAGGAGCATCATTTACAGATCCAGGAGTTACAGCAACAGAAAACGGTAAATCTATTCCTGTAGTGACTACTGGAGTGGGTAGTTATAGAGGTGGATCACTAGATTTAAATACCCCTGATAAATATGTATTAACGTATACTTCTACTAATCAAGATGGATTTGATGGCGTAAAATCAAGAACATTATGGGTGTATAAAACAGGTGATTTAGTGAATAGCATCGAAGGCTTATACAATGCTACGGTAGTTCGTAATGGTAATGCAGGTGCTCAATATAAAGAGATGAAACATGTACTGATTTGGAAAAATGCAGATGGTACTTATGAGTTATCTTGTGGAATTGGGTCTTATTATGAAACAGGAAGAGCGTACGGAACCAAGTATATCGCTTCAGGAGCAGTTATCACTGCGAATAGTATTGCGGGAAATGACTTTGTGTTGCCTTCCTTCTCAGTTGGGACTTTTGGAGGAGTGTGTGAAATGACTTCCATGTCAGTTGATGCGGCTAACAAAACAATATCATTCTCAACAGACTGGGATGCGGGATTCACATTCGAAGTAGAGTTAAAACAAGTTCAACCTTAACAAATAGTACAACATGAAATTCAATAAATTAATGATTTTGGCTTTTGTAGCACTAGGGTTGTCTGCATGTCAAAAAGAATACGTAAAGGAAACAATACCTGGTAGTGAATTAGCGGGTAGATGGTATGTCGAATACACAGTAGGTGGAGAAGACATCTATGGTGTTGGTCACACTACATTACTTACTTACACTACCGCTGCGGCTGATGGTAAGGAAATCATAGTGACCGATGAGGATCATTTTTGGAGTTTTAAAGCTAAAACTCCTGCAAATCCTGCAGGTTTATCATTTGGATCAACAGATAGTACAACTAGTTTAGTAGACGGTTATGATATCAAAATGATTGTGAAAAATGGTATGATTATTCCTGGTGCCGGAAGATCAAAAACAGGTGTAGTAACAGATAGTATCTACATGGTTGTTGGTTTTGCAGATGACGCTCCAGGCGCAGAGTACGTTGTATCTGGCCATAGACGCACAGGCTTCATAGAAGACGAATACTAATATAAAATTTGGAGCAGTTGTAATGAACTGCTCCATTCTTTATACTCCTACCATAAAGAGGGGCTTTGCATATGCAAAGCCCCTCTTTTTATAAATAGCGTACTACTATGATAATTACACTGAGTACGTTAGAATTTGATACATACATTCTTTGGTTCTGTAAAGAAGTTTAAGGCTTCCCAGCCACCTTCTCTACCAACACCACTATTTTTCATACCTCCGAAGGGCGTGCGTAAGTCTCTAAGTAACCAGCAATTTACCCATACAATCCCGCTCTTTATTTTATCTGCTAAATGATGAGCCGTACTTAGGTTGGAGGTCCAAATGGTTGCGGCAAGACCATATTCTGTTGCATTAGCCAGTTCTAGGGCTTCCTCAATAGTGTCAAAAGGTTGGATGGTGACTACAGGTCCAAAAATTTCTTCTTGATTAGTTCTGCATTGTTGATCTAACCCTTCGATAATCGTAGGGGCGACAAACCAACCATCTTTATTGTCGTCTGCCAAAGAAATGGGTAAACCTCCAGTTAATATCTTTCCCCCTTCAGACTTAGCTATTTCAATGTAACTTAATATTTTGTCAAAATGTGGCTTACTTACTATGGCTCCTAGCTGGCTATCCTCACTCAACGGGTTCCCTATTCTCATATTACCAACTTGCTCTACAAATGCATTTTTAAACCTTTCGTAAATGCCCCGTTGTACTAAAATTCTTGATCCGCAAAGACATATTTGTCCTTGATTTTCAAACGAACTGTGTATTGTAGTTTTTAGGGCTTTCTCGAAATCACAATCATCAAAAATGATATTGGGATTTTTGCCTCCTAATTCAAGGCTCATTTTTTTGAATTTTGGTGCTACAATTTTAGCAATATGAGCCCCAGTGGATGTTCCTCCAGTAAAAGAAACTAGGTCGATTTCATTGCTAGAAATGATAGCGTTACCTGTTGTAGCACCTAAACCATGCACGATATTTAAAACACCTGGGGGAAGTCCAATCTCCACACAAATTTCTGAAAGTAAATAGGCCGTCATGGGCGTGATTTCCGAAGGTTTCGCAACTACTGTATTTCCAGCAGCTAATGCTGGTGCTATTTTCCAGGAGAATAAGTAAAGGGGGAGATTCCAAGGCGAAATACAGGCCGCAACACCGACAGGTTTACGCAACGTATAATTTATAATGCCATCGCCAGTACGATGACTTTCTGAGGCATAATGCATTATAGCGGTTGCATAAAATTTAAAATTATCACGTGCTCTTGGTATGTCTACTGATTTCGCCAGAGAGAGAGGCTTGCCATTGTCTATGCTTTCTGCCAGCGCAAGTTCATCCATCCGAGATTCGATAGCATTTGCGATTTTATCTAACCAGTGTGCTCTATTTGCGTTGGATAATGAAGACCAGCTCTTGAATGCTTCACGTGCACTTTTTATAGCGAATTGAACATCATCCTCTCCAGAATTGGGTATAAGGGAATATACGCTACCCGTCGCAGGATTGTAATTATCAATGTATTGATGGCTCATAGGAGGCCTTAACTCACCGTTTATATAATTGGCTATTTTCTTCATTTAAGTAGAGCAAAAATAAGAATCCTTAGTTCATGCTAGATTGTTTAAGAATTAATACTTTTGCATTTCTGTAAGTAGCCGGCATAATCTCATAATCAAATCCACCATATCCCACATTTAGTATTTCCAGATGAATTTATTTGTTTCTAATATTGACTTTAAAATAACCGAAGAAGAATTACAAGAACTATTCTCACAATTTGGGGAGGTTAAATCGGTTAAAATTTTAAAAGATATGACAGATCAAAAACCAAAGGGCTTTGGTTTTGTAATGATGTCAACCAACTATCAAGGACAAAAAGCCATTTTGAAAATGGACAAGCGAAAAATTAACGATAGACCATTATCTGTGCAAGAAGCACGACCCAAGCCAGGACAAGAACCAGAAAAGAAGGATAGGATCCTACGACCACGTACGAGTAAAAATGTATAGTTCTATATTTTTCAGATCTTATCATACAAGATTTATACGCTAATTATTTATCAATAAAAGGTGCAATTGATTGATTTTCAAACGATTCATTTTTATTTCTTCGTGAATTAATTTGTATGCATTTACGTACATTTACCACCTAATTTTTCTTGAAGTTGAAATCAAAAGAACGGATAAGCATGTGGTTTGAAAAATCACCATCTTGGCTCAAGCAAGGCGTAACTAAAACGGTAACTTACTGGAGTAAGTTATGGTCATTTTCGCTTTTTAATTATCAACAGTTCAAATCGTTGAGCGCTTGGAGAAAGTTACTTAGTCTAGGTTATACCATGTTCCTTTGTGTTTTTTTCTTTCTACTCAGCTTAGAGGTTAATTTCCTTTGGCTTTATGGGAAAATGCCGGGCATAAACGATGTACGTAATCCTCCGATGCCGTTGGTGTCTGAAGTATATACCGCTGATGGGGTTTTAATGGGCACATATTATGTTGAAAAACGGACGCCAGTAACCTTCGAAGAGATTGACAGCAATACAGTTAATGCCTTGGTGGCCACTGAAGACGTCAGATTTTACTTGCATCATGGGTTAGATTTCTATGGTGTACTATCTGCAGCAGCTTCCACGGTTTCGGGTTCTAAGAGAGGTGGAAGTACAATTACCAATCAGCTTGCTAAAAATTTATACAATACGAGAGGCCATCGAAAAGGAGGGCTTTTAGGATTTATACCGGGAATACGAACAATCATCGCCAAAATAAAGGAATGGAGTACAGCTTTTAAACTTGAGTTTTTCTTTACAAAGCAAGAGATACTAACTTTCTACTTTAATACGGTAAGCTATGGTAATAATGCTTACGGGATAAAGAGCGCTGCAGAATATTATTTTTCTAAAGAGCCCAAAAATCTAAGTATTGAGGAATCTGCCTTACTGGTAGGTATACTAAAAGGAACAAGCTATTATAATCCTAAAAATCACCCAGAAAGAGCAAAAGAGCGAAGGAATGTGGTTCTTTCGCAAATGAATAAATACGGCTTTCTAGATACCTCACGTACGGAAGTATTGTATTCTAAGCCACTTCGTCTTAACATTACAGAAATAGTAAAAGATGAAGGGCTGGCGCCTTATTTCAGAATGACGCTTGCCAAGGAATTGAAATCGTGGTGTGATGAAAACGACATTAACTTATACCGTGATGGTCTTAAAATAACAACTACGATAAACAGTAAAGCTCAGAAATATGCTGAGCGATCAGTAGCCGAAAATATGTATCAAATTCAAGGTAATTTTAACGCTAGCTTGGGAGGTAAATATTGGTTTGATATAGAGATTGAGAAACAACGTAAAGGACTTAAAAACGGAGAGCTTTGTGCATTAGAAAAGGAGCTAATAAGACATGCAAAAAACTCAGTGCGTTACAAGACGGCTATTGCTGATGGTGCTTCAGAGATAGATGCCATGGCATCTATGAAAAAGAGTGCTTCTATGGAGATTTTTGTAGGCGGGAAAAAAGTGAATAAAACCATGACTCCGATGGATTCTATTAAGTCTGAAATGCAGCAAATGCATTGTGGCTTAGTGTCTATAAAACCAAAAACGGGAGAGGTTATAGCTTGGGTAGGTGGATCTAATTGGGATTTCTTTAAGTATGACCATGTCTGGCAATCTCGCAGACAACCAGGTTCTAGCTTTAAGCCTATTGTGTACGCTGCTGCTCTGGAAAGTGGGATGGAGGCCTGTTCAACGGTAGATGATATACCATTAAAATATGAAACTATAATTGACGGTGAACCAGAAATTTGGGAACCTAAAAATTCGAATAGAAGATTTACGTATGGCCCGGTTAGGCTAAGAGTAGCATTAGCGCAGTCTATCAATACGGTTGCTGTGCAACTAACCGATAAAGTTGGACCTCGTCGTGTCATTAAGTTGGCTAATCAAATGGGAATAAGCGGTAAACTCGTAAACGATTTAAGCATTTCGCTTGGGACAGCAGATGTCTCACTTTTCGAGATGGTTCAAGCATATGGAGTATTTGTGAATGACGGGAAATTAAAAAAAACACGTTGGATAAATACGATTGAGGATAGTGAGGGTAATATGCTTGAAGACTATAGAGAAGATAAAAACGAAGTAAGGGTGCTTTCTGACACCAATGCCTACACGATGACTTATTTTTTAAGAGGCGGAGTGGAGGAAGCTGGTGGAACATCTCGAGGTTTATATCGGTATGGTATTTGTGCTGATAATGAGATAGGGGGGAAAACGGGTACATCAAATGATTATGCAGATGGGTGGTTCATATGCGTAATGCATGATTTAGTGACAGGTGCTTGGGTTGGGGGAAGAGATATGCGAATTCATTTTCAAGGAGCTAATGGCCAAGGATCCAAGACGGGGCTTCCGTTGGTAGGCAGATACCTAGAATTAGCTTTAAATGATGCTAAATCAGGAGTAACGAGAGGTAAATTTCAAAAGCCGGAAGTTTATGATGTGAATTTAAGCTGTTATGCGTACAAACCTAAAGTTGACTTTTTAGACTCACTGGATAACCCTATGGATAGTGCCAATATTGATAAAATTCACATTGATTTTACAGAAGTGGATGAATCTGATGAGGATGACCTAGAATAAAAATAACCTTTTACTATGGAAAAATGGTGCCAACACATTCGCCAAATCCTACACGTTTACCGTCTTTTTCGCAAAATGCTCGTATGGTAATAGTATCGCCATCTTCTAAAAAAGTTCGGGTTTCCCCATTATTTAGTTGCATCGGTTCTTTGCCTCCGTGGCTAATCTCGATCATACTTCCGTAACTGTTTTGGTCGCGGCCTGAGATGGTACCACTAGCCATTAAATCTCCGACATTTACATTGCATCCATTTACAGTATGGTGCGCAAGCTGTTGAGCCATATTCCAATACATATACTTAAAGTTACTATAGCTAATTACCGTTTCCTCACCTCCTTCGGGAGCGATAGCTACTTCAAGATTAATATCAAAATTCTTGTTGCCTATAAACTGTAAATAAGGAAGTACAGCAGGTTCTTGCTTTATACTCTCACATCTAAAGGGCTCTAATGCCTCCATCGTAACAATCCATGGCGAAATAGTAGATCCGAAGTTTTTACCTAAGAATGGTCCAAGAGGAACATACTCCCATGCTTGTATGTCTCTAGCGCTCCAATCGTTAAAAATCACCTTCCCAAAGATATGGTCTTCGGCATTTTCTAAGCTAATAGGTTTTCCTAATTGAGTTGATTTGCCAATAATAAAAGCCATTTCAAGTTCAATATCTAAGCGTTTACTTTTTCCGAAAGATGGCACATCTGCAGTAGGAGCTTTGCTTTGGCCGCTTGGTCTTGTAATAGGAGTTCCACTTATTACAATACTACTTGCTCTACCATGATAGCCTACAGGAATGTGTCTCCAATTGGGTAGCAGAGGCTCGCTATCCGGTCTAAAAAGCTTACCTAAATTAGTAGCATGTTCTATGCTACTGTAAAAATCGGTATAATCTCCGATTTTTATGGGCATGCACATTTGCGTTCCTAAACGAGAAACAATTGCTTTTTCTCTAAACTCAAATAACAAACCCTCGGTAACTAACTGTTTAGTAAGATACTCGCGTAAACTACTCCATACGTCTTTCCCGCAGTCTATAAATTCGTTGAGCACTGTAGACTCAAAAACACTAGTGTCAAAACCTAAATCTGCAAAAAGTCCAAGCTTGCAACAGGCGTGTAAATCAATTATACTGTCGCCTATAGCAACTCCTGGTCTAGGTAAGTTGTCACGCATAAACATACCGTAAGGAAGATTATGGATGCTAAAATCAGAGTTTTGAGGTATGTGAATCCAAGTGTTCATTCTTTCTTGTTTGAGTTCAAATTTAGGTATTGATTTTTATTATCGCGATAATAAACAAGTATCGTCAATTGTCACTAAGCTTGGTTAGTTATTAGAATATCGAATGTTACCAGCCTAATACTTTTGCAAACATTAGAGGAGCTACAATGGTAGCATCACTTTCTACGATGAATTTTGGCGTATCGGCAGCTAGCTTACCCCATGTTATTTTTTCATTAGGGACTGCACCAGAATAAGAGCCATAGCTGGTAGTACTGTCGCTAATTTGGCAGAAATAGCTCCATAGTGGTGTACTTCTTTCAAGGTCTTGCTCTAGCATAGGTACTACACATATAGGGAAATCTCCCGCAATGCCTCCGCCTATTTGGAAAAATCCAAGTCCTTTGTCTTTTGTAAAATCAGTGTACCAATCTGCTAAAAAAGTCATGTATTCTATACCACTTTTCATGGTATTTGGTTTAAGGTTTCCCTGTATACAATTTCCTGCAAAAATATTCCCCATGGTGCTATCTTCCCATCCTGGAACAACCATAGGTAAGTTCTTTTCAGCGGCAGCAAGTACCCAACTGTCTTTTGGGTCTATTTGGTAATGTTCTTTTAGACAGCCGTCTAATAACATCTGGTACATATATTCATGTGGTAAATACCGCTCATCTTTTGCCTCAGCTTCACCCCAAAATCGCTCTATATTGCCTTGTAATCTTCTAAATGCTTCTTCTTCAGGAATGCAAGTGTCTGTTACTCTATTCAGGTGTCGGTCAAGTAATTCTTGCTCTTGCTGTGGCGTCAAATCTCTGTAGTTTGGAATACGCTCATAGTGGTCGTGAGCAACAAGATTCATCACATCTTCTTCCAAGTTTGCACCGGTGCAGCTAATAATATGGATCTTATCTTGGCGAATCATCTCCGCTAGCATTTTACCCATTTCTGCGGTACTCATAGCTCCTGCAATGGTGACCATCATTTTATTGCCTTTGGCAAGTTGGTTGTTGTACTCGTCAGCTGCATCTACCAAAGCTGCTGCGTTAAAGTGTAGAAAATAGTTGTCTATAAAATCGGATATTGGTTTGCTCATTAATGATGTTTTAAATTATTGATTCGTTATCTGCTTTTTATTCGTTAAACCACCGCTAGTACCCTAAAATCTTCATCATACTTTCTACATTTTGTTCTTCAGCAAAAAGTTCGTCTACTATATTGCCATCTGCATCTTTATATAAAAGTATTTTTTTAGGGCTGGGGATTAGACAATGTTTGATCCCTCCTTGGCCGCTTAAGCTTTCTTGGTACGCTCCGGTATTGAAAAATCCAATGTACAAAGGAACTTCGTCATCGTCATATACTGTTGGGAGGTAAATAGCATTCACATGCTGCTCACTATTGTAGTAATCATCACTATCGCACGTTAATCCACCTAATAAAACCCGCTCGTAGCTTTCATTCCATTTGTTAAGTGGTAGTAAAATAAATCGCTCGCTTATGGCCCATGCATCAGGCAAAGTGGTCATAAATGAGCCGTCTATCATATTCCAACGCTCTCTATCGTTCTGTCTTTTTTGGTGCAATATTTTATAGACAGTACCGCCGCTTTCGCCTACCGTATAACTTCCAAATTCCGTGAATAAATGCGGCTCTTTTACATTTTTATCGCCGCACTCTTGCTTGATTTGTCCTACAATTTCTTTAATCATATAGGCATAATCATAGTTAAAGTTTAGGTTTCTTTTTATCGGGAATCCTCCACCTATATTAAGGGAGTCTATGGTGTCGCATACTGCTTTTAACTTAGCATATACATTTAGGCATTTGCGAAGCTCATTCCAGTAGTAAGCGGTATCTCTAATGCCGGTATTAATAAAGAAGTGGAGCATCTTAAGCTCCATGTTTGGTTCATTTTTAATTAGGTCTTCGTAAAAAGGAACGATATACCTATAGCCAATTCCCAATCTTGAGGTATAAAACTCAAATTTAGGTTCTTCTTCCGCGGCTATTCGAATGCCTAATTTTATTTTCTTTTCGGTTCTTCCCTTTAGTAAATGAAACTCACGTGTGTTGTCTAATACTACATGCAGATTATCAAACCCCATCTCAATAAGTTCTATGATTTTATCAATATAGAGGTCCGTTTTAAAACCATTACAAACAATAAATCGGTCTAATCCCAGTAAACCTTCACTGTGCAGTTTTTTAATAAGATCAAGGTCAAAAGCAGAAGAGGTTTCCAAATGGATGTCATTTTTCAGACCTTCTTCTATCACATATTTGTAATGAGAACTTTTAGTGCAATAGCAATAATTGTAGGAGCCATTATAGTTGTGCTCTGCAAATGCATCTGCAAACCAAAACTTGACTTTTTGAATATTCTCTGATATCTTAGGCAAATAGCTAAATCGGAAAGGAGTGCCGTATTTTTTGGCTAAATCCATCAAAGGAATGTCTCTATAAAGAAGCTCTCCTTCCTCTGTAGTCTTAAATTCTTCCGTAGGAAAGTGAAAAGTTTGATCTATTAGATCAGAGTATTTGTTTTTCAATTTTTTGTACTATAACTATTTGCGATGCAAATAACATTATAAAAATTATAGATTTTATGGTAATAAGGATAGAATTATTAAAAAAAATAGTAGTGTACTATGATTCTAAGCTTACTCTATTTCTGATGGAGCGCGCAAGTGTCATTTCATCAGCATACTCTAGCTCTCCGCCTACGGCAATTCCTTTGCTTAACGTAGTCACTTTTACCCCGATTTCTCCTAATTTTTTTGCAATATAGTATTCGGTGGTGTCTCCTTCTAATGTGCTACTTAGTGCTAAGATAGCTTCTTTAATTTCTCCCGTTGCGGCTCTTTGTAGTAATTCGGGTATTCGCACATCACTGGGACCGATGCCATCTACGGGTGATATTAAGCCACCTAAAACATGAAAATGTCCGTTGTATTGTCCTGTGTTTTCAATAGCAAGTACATCTTGAAAATCTTTTACCACACAAACAATACTTGAATCTTTACTAGGAGAAGCACAAACATTGCAAATGTCAGCATCGCTAATGTTATAACATTTAACACAAAATTTTATCTCCGTCCGCATTTTCAAAATCGCCTGACTTAGCTCCATTGCCTCAGTCTCGGGTCTTTTAAGTAAATACAAAGCCATGCGCAACGCACTTTTTTGACCAATCCCCGGGAAACGAGACAATTGTTCGACAGCCTTATTAATAAGTTGAGAAGAGGTGCTCATTATTTGCGTGACAAAGCAACGTTTTTTTTTTAACTTTCGAATGATAGTGGGCTAATAAATAGTGTCTGATCAAAATGTTTTATTTTTTGACCATATTTAACACGCTAAAAATAGTTTTTCTAATTTGCTTGTATTTTACTTGCAGGTATCAAAGTGAGTATCTTAAACGAAATAGCCAAAACGATTGAAATTATTGCAATTCCCAAGCACGAAATGGATCAACATCTGAGCGGCGCGTCTTATGTTTTTAGTTATCATATTACCATTGTAAATAGATCTGCGCATGCGTTGCAACTATTGAGAAGACACTGGTATATCACAGATGGATTATTTGGAGAGCGAGAGGTAGAAGGTGAAGGAGTAATTGGCCAGCAACCTAAATTAAAGCCAGGTGAAAAATTTGAATATGAATCTTGGTGTCCGTTAAGTGGTGACTATGGTACCATGAATGGCTTTTTTACCTTTTGTGAACTAAAAAGTAGAGAGGAGTTTGAGGTAGATGTGCCCGCTATGGTTCTGCTGCCGAAGTTTGTTCTAAACTAAAGCATACACTAAACCAATAGTACCAACCGCCCAGCAGTAATAGGCAAAATAAGAAAGTTTACTTCTTTTAACAATGGCAATCATCCATTGGCATGCAAATATTCCAGAGATAAGCGCGGCGATAAATCCCACACTAAACGGCATTACTAATTCTTCCGTTAAATGAAGTTTCCCGTCTAAAATATCCTTTGCCATTTTTCCTAGTATCAAGGGAATTACCATTAAAAAAGAAAAACGTGCTGCTTGCGCTTTGTCGATATTGAGTAAAATAGAGGTAGAAATAGTAGCTCCAGAACGCGATATCCCTGGCAAGATGGCAATGGCTTGAGCTATGCCAATTATGACGGCTTTGCCCAAGGTAAGTTCTTGAGTGTGTTCTATTTTTGCTTTGTCAGCAAAGAGTAATAACACCCCCGTGAGTAAAAGCATTGCACATACTAAGATTAATTGGCCTTCAAATAACTGTTGCAATAAATCATCAAAAAAAAGACCAACAAAGGCTGCTGGAACCATTGAGGCTACTACAAAAAGAGCGAATTTTCTAGATTCTGTAGAATCTTTGCTAAACAAGCCGGTTATGATAGCGAGAATGTCTTTACGAAAAACAAAAATAGTGGCCAAAGCCGTTGCAGCATGTAATACCACACTTAGCAATTCTTCTTGGTCTTTTAAGCTTTCAGTACCTAATAGTGCTTGGCCTATTTCTATGTGTCCGCTACTGCTAACGGGTAAAAATTCAGTAAGTCCTTGAATAACACCAAGCAACAATGACTCTATTACAGTCATTATTTAGCTTTTTTGAAAATAGAAAAAATGCCAAGTACAAAACCGCTAACTACTACTATAGGAGCAAGCGTTGTTCGTCTGAAGTCATAAATATCTCCGTCTTTGCCATACATTATAATAAAGCCAACAATCACTACGGCTAACGAAGCGAGCAGTAAATAATAATTTTGTTTGCCAAATACGAATTGTCCTTTTGACATGTTGCTTGTTTCCGTGGATGTATTTTTTGTTTTTGCCATTGTGTTTTTGTTAAATACTTATGTTTTAATTCTCATGACGACGTTCTCAGTAATGAGAATGCTTTCGGAGCAATAAAGCGCAAAAATAGCATCAAAATGTTTTGTTACTACTTTTCTGACGAATGTTGTTCTATAGTTCTCATATTGAGGGTGATAGAAACATATTACGCTGTATCGTAATCAGATTTACAAACCTTAAATAATACCGATAAACACGTGCAAAAGTTGTGATCTTCTGTTTTAAAATTCTTTACACAGTCTGTGTTTGGTCTCTTAAAAATCGAGAGTGTCAGCGCTTCAATGGATTTCAAAAATCAATAAGATATCCGAGAAATAGTTTAGGTTCTGCTACATTTGCTCACTTTTCAAGAGAAATTAATGAGTTCATACGATTTTAAATCAGTAGAAGCTAAGTGGCAAGCGGAATGGTCTGCTAAGCAAATTTATAAAACAACTTTAGACCATAGTAAACCTAAATATTACGCTTTGGATATGTTCCCGTATCCAAGTGGAGCTGGACTGCACGTTGGTCATCCACTAGGATATATAGCGTCTGATATCGTGGCTCGCTATAAGAGATTGAATGGGTTTAACGTGCTTCACCCGATGGGTTTTGATGCATTTGGTTTGCCGGCCGAGCAATACGCTATTCAAACGGGCCAACATCCAGCGATTACCACAGAAGAAAATTTGGCGCGCTACAAAGAGCAGTTAAATAGAATAGGATTTTGCTATGATTGGGACAGAGAAGTAAGGACTACAGATCCTTCTTATTATAAATGGACTCAATGGATTTTTATCCAGCTTTTTGAGTCTTGGTACAATGCTAAAACGGATAAGGCAGAAAGTATAAATGCGCTTATTAGCATTTTTGAAAATGAAGGGAATGTGAACGTTCAACATGCAGGAGATGAATTTGCAAATTTTACCTCAGAAGAGTGGGAAGGAAAAACAAAGCAAGAAAAAGAGGTCGTTTTACAATGCTACAGGTTAGCATTTCAAAAAGAAACTACTGTTAATTGGTGCGAAGAGCTTGGAACGGTCCTAGCTAATGATGAGGTTAAAAATGGTCTTTCTGAACGGGGCGGATATCCAGTGACACAAAAGATAATGAAGCAATGGTACCTGCGAATTACGGCATATGCAGACCGATTGATCGAAGGACTAAATAGAATAGATTGGAGCGATAGTATAAAAGAGACACAACGTAATTGGATAGGCAGAAGTGAAGGGGCATCTATAGCGTTTACGGTTTTTAAGGCTCAGGCTGAAGGAGCAAGTCAGAATACATCGCAAGCTATTGAGGTATTTACTACACGACCAGATACCATCTTCGGCTGCACGTTTATGGTCCTTGCGCCAGACCATGAGTTAGTCCAAAAAATTACAACTGCGGCACAGCGAGCAGAGACAGACGCCTATGCGGAAATTGCCAATAATAAATCGGAGTTAGAGCGCAAAAAGGATAAAACGGTAAGTGGTGTTTTTACAGGAGCTTTTGCTATTCATCCATTTACACACAAAAAACTTCCCATTTACATTTCTGAGTATGTCTTGAGCGGATATGGGACTGGCGCAATCATGGCAGTTCCTGCTCATGATGAACGAGATTATGCCTTCGCTCAAAAGTTTGATTTGGAAATAATACAAGTGGTAGAATCAATGAATTCTGTGCCTAATGACGATATCCAATTGCCATACGATGCCAAAGAAGGGCGATTAATGAACAGTGAGAACTTTGACCGACTTACTTTAAAGGAAGGGATGCGTGCAATTATACAGTTGGCGGAAGAGCGTGGTTTTGGCACTCAAAAAATAAATTATAAGCTGCGTGATGCGGGTTATAGTCGTCAACGCTATTGGGGTGAACCATTCCCCATTATACACCGAGATGGTGTGCCTAAGGTAATTAGTGAGCTACCTGTAGAACTGCCGCCTGTAGACAGTTATGAAGCAAAAGGAACAGGAGAGAGCCCACTTGCCAATAACGAAGCTTGGGTCAGTACCTTTAATGGCAGAAGAGAAACGGATACCATGCCAGGATACGCAGGTAGTAGCTGGTATTTTCTTCGTTATATGGATCCCAATAACCAGACTGAATTTGCTGGGAAAGAAAGTTTGGAATATTGGAATCAAGTAGACTTATATATCGGAGGAACAGAGCATGCAACTGGCCATTTACTCTATAGTAGATTTTGGACAAAATTCTTATTCGATAAAGGATTTATATCCTTTGATGAGCCGTTTAAAAAATTGGTAAATCAAGGGATGATACAAGGAGAAAGCATGATTTTAGAAGCTAATGGCCTGGAATTGCATGTGCCCGTAAATTTAGCAAGTAAGGATGCGACATTGTCTCATGATAAATTTATAGAACTTCAAACCTTGGATAATCGATTTGAGAATATAGATTTTTCTAAAATAGCGGATAAGGACAATCTTATTCATCTCAAAACACAAGTTGAGAAAATGTCTAAGTCTAAGTTTAACGTCGTAAACCCCGACGATGTTTGCGAAGAATACGGTGCAGATACACTTAGATTGTATGAAATGTTTCTTGGCCCACTGGAAGATAGTAAGCCTTGGAGCACCAAAGGAATAGATGGTACATACCGATTTTTGAAAAAACTGTGGGCCTTATTCTTTGACACAGACGGAAATATAATTTGGAACACCGAAGCACCAAGCGCTGAGTCTGTTAAAACATTACATAAAACTATAAAGAAGATCAGCGATGATATCGATAGCTTCTCGTTCAACACGTCGGTAGCTCAGTTTATGATTTGCATCAATGAATTAGGCGCACAGAACTGCCGCAGCAAAGAAATACTGGATCAAATTTTGGTATTATTAGCTCCTTTTGCACCACACATCACAGAAGAACTATGGTCAGCCTTAGGTAACGAAGGATTTATAGCAGATGCCAAGTGGCCAGATTATGATGCTAGCATGTTGGTGGAAAGCACCAAGCTTTATCCTATATCTATAAATGGTAAAACAAGAACGAACTTGGAGTTTCCGCTGGATATGAGCAAGGAAGAAATAGAGAAAAATGTATTGGCAGACGAAACCGTACAAAAATGGTTAGAAGGTCAAGCACCTAAGAAGATAATTGTGGTGCCTGGAAGAATAGTAAATGTGGTAATGTAAGTCAGTAAAAAAGTAATTACTTGTCGAGACTGAGGCATAGTTGAGTATAAAGAATATTGATCAAGGCTTCTTTTTTGTCCTGAATACATGCCATAACTATTTTATAATCCTTTAATCGGCATACCGGAAGAATAAGTACCTTCGCAGACTTCTAAAAAATACGATCATCAACGAGCAAGATTCCATAAAAATAATAGGTGCACGCGAGCACAATCTGAAGAATGTAGATTTAGAGATACCGCGTCACAAACTAGTAGTTTTCACTGGACTCAGTGGCAGCGGCAAGTCTAGTCTTGCGTTCGATACTATTTTTGCCGAAGGGCAGCGTAGGTATATGGATACTTTTTCAGCTTATGCACGACAATTCGTTGGCGATATGAAGCGACCCGATGTAGATAAAATCGAAGGGTTAAGCCCTGTTATAGCCATAGAGCAAAAAACCGTAAGCAAAAACCCACGAAGTACCGTGGGGACAATTACCGAGGTTTATGATTTCTTGAGATTACTTTTTGCCCGAGCGGGTGAAGCCTATTCTTATCTCAGTGGGAATAGAATGAAGAGCTTTACGGAGCAAGAAATTATTAATGCTGTCAACGAGAAATTTGCGGTACAAAAAATGATGATTCTAGCACCTTTAATTAAAGGCAGAAAAGGACATTACAGAGAAATTTTTGAGCAGTATAGAAAAAGAGGTTATACAAAAGTTTGGGTGGATGGCGAGCTTTTGAATATTGAACCGGGCATGCAGTTAGATCGATATAAAATCCATGATATCGACTTAGTGATTGATCGCATTAGCCCTGAAGATGCAGGAAGCCTAAGAGTTACAGATTCGATACGGGCAGCCATTAAAATGGGCAAAGGAGTGGTTAGTGTTTTAAATCCAGAGACCAAAGAACTCACTCACTTTAGTAAATACTTGATGGATGTGGAAACAGGACTTTCTTACAATGAAGCCCAACCTAATCTTTTTTCGTTTAACTCACCTTATGGTGCTTGCACTGCATGCGACGGA